>JAYTHM010000609.1:0-23517 GCA_043732645.1 Frankiales bacterium | reverse complement strand
GGACCGGCCCAGGCGATGTCTGCCTGCGCGTCCTCGGCGTCGACCGAGCCACCCGGGAAGACGTGCATGCCGCCCGCGAAGGCCATCCCCTTGACCCGGCGCAGCAAATAAGCCTCCGGCCCTCCTGGTGAGTCCCGCAGCAGTATGACGGTCGAGGCGTGCCGCGGCGGCGCCGGGGTCTTCTCGCCGCGTTGAAAGGCGCGCGCGAGCTCCTCGAGCTCCTGCAGACCGACGGGACGCGTCACCAGGTCAGCCCGTGACCTCGACGATGATCTCGACCTCGACCGGGGCGTCCAGCGGCAGACCGACGACGCCGACAGCGGACCGGGCGTGCTGCCCGGCCTCCCCGAAGATCTCTGCGAACAGCTCGGACGCTCCGTTGACGACTCCCGGCTGGCCGGTGAACCCGGGCGCGCTGGCCACGAACCCGACGACCTTCACCACACGTACGACGTTGTCGATTCCCACGAGCGCGTCGACCGCAGCGAGGGCGTTGAGGGCGCACGCTCGGGCCAGCTCCTTGGCCTGCTCGGCCGTGACCGGACCGCCGACCAGACCCGTGTGGGCCATCGCGCCCTGCACCATCGGCAGCTGCCCGCTGGTGAAGACCAGGTTGCCGGCCCGGCTCGCCGGGACGTAGGAGGCCACGGGAGGCACGACCGGCGGCAGCGCGATGCCGAGCTCGGCGAGGCGGGCGAGGTGGCTCACGGCCGTGGCTTTTTGAAGTATGCGACCAGCTGCTCGGGGTTGGGCCCGGGCACGACCTGGACCAGCTCCCAGCCGTCCTGGCCGAAGTTGTCCAGGATCTGCTTCGTCGCATGGATCAGCAGCGGCGCCGTCATGTACTCCCACGTGGTCATGCGGCATAGGCTATCGAGCCAGTGCTGGTCAGGCTGGTTCCGACATTGCGTCTTGCCAGATGTGTCACAGCTGACAGTCCCGAGGCGCACACCTACCGCGCCACGACCTACGCTCCCAGGCATGGCCGACTTCCCCCGCGCACGGCTGCACGTCGTCTCCGGCAAGGGTGGCACCGGCAAGACCACGGTCGCCGCCGCTCTGGCCCTCGCGCTCGCCAGTGGTGGGAAGAAGGTTCTGCTCGCCGAGGTCGAGGGTCGCCAGGGGATCGCCCAGCTCTTCGACACCGCTCCACTGCCGTACGAGGAGCGCAAGATCGCCGTCGCCCCCAACGGCGGTGACGTCTACGCCCTGGCGATCGACCCCGAGCAGGCGCTGCTCGACTACCTCCACATGTTCTACCGGCTGTCCCCCACCGGCATCCCGGCTCGTACGCTGCGCCGGATCGGGGCGATCGACTTCGCCACGACCATCGCACCCGGCCTGAAGGACGTCCTGCTGACCGGCAAGGTCAAGGAGGCCGTGGTGCGCCAGACGGGCGGCAAGCCCGCGTACGACGCTGTCGTGGTCGACGCCCCCCCGACCGGCCGGGTCCCGCGCTTTCTCAACATCAGCCACGAGATCGGCAGCCTGGCCAAGGTCGGACCGCTCAAGACCCAGAGCGACGGTGTGATGGCGCTGTTCAAGAGCCCACAGACCGTCGTGCACCTGGTCACGCTGCTGGAGGAGATGCCCGTGCAGGAGACCATCGACGCCGTCACCGAGCTCACCGCCCTGGGCCTGCCCGTCGGTGGGGTGATCGTGAACGCCGTCCGCAGTCCCGCGCTGGCGCCTGCCGATCTGCTCGCCGCCGAGCGCGGCCAGCTGGACCTCGTGGCTCTATCACGGGGGCTTGTGAGCGTCGGCCTCGATGTTGCCCTCGCGCCGGTCCTCGCCGAGGAGGCTGGCGAGCATGCTGCCCGGGTGGCCCTGGAGGAACGCGGTCGGGACACCCTCGCCGACCTCCACAAGCCGTCGTACGAGCTGCCGCTGCTGGCGGACACCGTCGACCTCGGCGGGCTCTACGAGCTGGCCGGGATGCTCCACGAGCAGGGGCTCGCCTGATGGCCCGCACCGTGAAGGGCAGCCCGCCGAGGCTCGACATCGACCACGTGCTGGAGACCGCCAAGATCGTCGTCTGCTGTGGGTCCGGTGGGGTCGGCAAGACGACGACCGCGGCGGCCCTGGCGCTGCGGGCAGCCGAACGCGGCCGGCGTACCGTCGTGTTGACGATCGATCCCGCCCGTCGGCTGGCCCAGTCGATGGGCCTGACCGAACTCGACAACGTCCCCCGTGCGGTCAAGGGCGTCGAGGTCACGGGCGGCGGCTCGCTCGACGCGATGATGCTCGACATGAAGCGGACCTTCGATGAGATCGTCGAGAAGCACGCCGATACGGGCAAGGCCCAGGCGATCTTCGACAACCCCTTCTACCAGGCGCTCAGCAGCTCCTTCGCCGGCACGCAGGAGTATATGGCGATGGAGAAGCTCGGCCAGCTGCGCGCCTCCGGGGACTACGACCTGATCGTCGTCGACACCCCTCCGACCAGGTCCGCGCTGGACTTCCTCGACGCGCCCGAGCGGTTGACGACCTTCCTCGACGGTCGGCTCGTCAAGGTCCTGCTGGCGCCGGCGAAGGCAAGTGGCAAGGCTTACCTGAAGGTCGTCACGGTCGGTTTCAACGTCTTCACCAACGCGATCACCAAGATCATCGGCGCCTCGGTGCTGCAGGACCTGTCGCAGTTCGTCGCGGCGCTCGAGACTATGTTCGGCGGGTTCCGCGAGCGCGCGCAGGCCACCTACGACCTGCTCAAAGACCCTGGAACCGCCTTCGTGGTGGTCGCCACCCCTGAGCGCGACGCGCTGCGCGAGGCTTCGTACTTCGTGGAGCGGCTCGCGACGGAGCAGATGCCGCTGGCCGGACTGATCGTCAACCGGGTGCACCGCTCGGCGGCGGCCGGGCTGACAGCCCAGAAGTCACTCGCTGCCGCTGAGGAGCTCGACCCGACGTCGTTGACGGCCGGCGTGCTCCGTCTGCATGCCGAACGCCTCGCCCTGTCCCAGCGTGAGGCCCGCCTGCAGGAGCGCTTTACCAGTGCGCACCCCAAGGTCCCCGTCGTCGAGGTCGCTGCCCAGCCGGGGGACGTGCACGACCTCGACGGGCTGCGCTCAGTGGGCGCCGACCTCGCTGCGGGCGAAGAGGGCAGCCGACCGCCATAGCTGCCGGCGGGAGGCTAGGAGGCCGCGCCCTGGTGCACGATGCTCGCCTTGGCCTCGCTGAACAACGCCCTCCAGGACGTGACCTCCGGCCGGCGGCGCAGCAGCGCCCGGCGCTCACGCTCGGTCATCCCGCCCCAGACGCCGAACTCGACGCGACTGTCGAGGGCGTCCGCGAGGCACTCGGTGCGGACGGGGCAGGCCTGGCAGACGGCCTTCGCGCGGTTCTGCGCGGCCCCGGAGACGAACAGGTCATCCGGGTCGGTGGCGTTGCAGGCCGCCATGCTGGTCCAGTCGTGCAGAGTCTGGGCAGATCGCATGGTCAGAGCGGTCCTTGTCGAGGAGGCAGACGGAGTAGGGGAGTGTCACGTTTGTCGTGGTGGTGAGGTGAAAGGTATGAACTGGCCAGTAACTTGCGCACGACCCGAAAGGACCGTTTCCGACTAGTCCCTGTGGGCTATCTCGGACGATCTGGACGACTCGGGCATTCCCGGTGGTGCACCCGCCCCCGACGTAGGCTGCACGCTGTGAGGTCGACTTCTTGGCTGGTACGGGTTGCGCTCGCGCTCGCGGTGAGTGTGCTCGCCGGGGTTGTGCTGGCCGGGCTGGCGTTTCCGGTCATCGGCGGGCTCGGCCTGATCGGCAAGGGTGCCGCCGAGGCCTTCAACGTCCTGCCGGAGAAGCCACCCGCCCTGTCGCTGTCGCAGCGCAGCCGCATCTTGGACAAGAACGGCAACCTGCTCGCGACGCTGTTCACCGAGAACCGCGTCCAGGTCACGCTCGACTCGGTGCCACTGCAGGCCCGCCAGGCGCTGATCGCGATCGAGGACAACCGCTTCTACGAGCACCGCGGCATCGACATCAAAGGCACCCTGCGGGCGCTCGCCCGCAACTCCAGCTCCGGGTCGGTGCAGCAGGGCGGGTCGACCCTCACGCAGCAGTACGTCAAGAACATGCTCATCGAGCAGGCCCGCACCCGGGCCGGCCAGAAGGCCGCCGTCGAGCGGACCGCCAAACGCAAGCTGCAGGAGGCCAAGTACGCGCTCTACCTCGAGCGCACGATGTCCAAGGACGACATCCTCGAGGGCTATCTCAACATCGCCTACTACGGCAGCGGCGTCTACGGCATCGGTACGGCGGCCAGCCACTACTTCGGGATCCCCGTCTCAAAGCTGGACCTGGCGCAAGGAGCGCTGCTCGCCGGCATGGTGCAGAACCCGCGCCGCTTCGACCCCTCCCAGCACCCGAAGGCCGCCGTCACCCGCCGCAACACGGTCCTGGCCCGGATGCAGCAGCTGGGCTACCTGAGCGGGGCCGACGCGGCGACGGCCTCCCGGGAGGCGCTGCGGTTGCACGTCACCAACCAAAAGAGCGGCTGCGAGGCGCCCGGCGTCAACGCCGCCTTCTTCTGCGACTATGTCCGCCGCTACCTCGAGGAGGGCCCGGCCGGCGCGGCCCTCGGAGATACCCGCCAAGAGCGGCAGGAGCGGCTGCTGGCCGGGGGCCTGACGATCCGGACCACCCTCGACCCGCAGGCGCAGGCGGCAGCACAGCAGGCCGTGGATAGCCAGGTCCCCGCCGGCGACCCGTTCCAGGCGGTGGCCGTTGCCGACACGGTCGAGCCGGGCACCGGCGCCGTCCGGGCGATGGCGGTCGACCGGGTCTTCGGCGACAAACCGGGCCAGACCAAGGTCAACTACGCCCTCGGCGGCTCCGTCGGTTTCCAGGGTGGGTCGACCTTCAAGGCGTTCGTGCTCGCGCGCGCACTGCAGATGGGGATCTCGGAGCACCTGACGCTCTACGCCCCGCCGAAGTACTGCCCGAAGGCGTTCACGTACATCGTCAATGGCGAGTGCGGGGTGAGCAACGCCGGCGGTGAGGGCGAGGCCGGCACCTTCGACATGGTGTCTGCCACCTGGGACTCGGTGAACACCTACTTCATCCAGCTCGAGGAGCGCACCGGCCTGGTCACGCCGCCCGGCCTCGCCGACGCACTCGGCGTGCGCAGCCTGGCTAACGGGACCCCCGAGCTGCTGCCCAAGACCTACGCGTCCTTCGTCCTCGGTAGCCCCCAGGTCAGCCCCCTCGCGATGGCCGCGGCCTACGCCGCGTTCGCCCAGCACGGGATGTACTGCCCGCCCCGGCCCGTCATCTCGATCGCCGACGCCAAGGGCCAGCCGATCGTCTTGAAGAACGACCCCTGCATGCAGGTCCTCGAGCCGGCCGTGGCCGACACGGTCACGTCCATCCTGCGTGGCGTCATCGACGGCCCCGCGCCCAACCGCACCGGCGCCAGTGCCTCGATCGGTAGGCCTGCCGCCGGCAAGACCGGGACCACCAACGACAGCACCGCCGCCTGGTTCGTCGGCTACACCCCCCAGCTGTCCACGGCCGTCTGGGTCGGCAAGTCCACACCCGCCGCCATGACCAAGGTCGTCATCAACGGCACCTACTACCCGCAGGTGTACGGCGGCACCATCCCGGCCGCCATCTGGCGCTCGACGATGAACGGCGCTCTGGCCGGCGTACCGGTGGAGCACTTTGCCGGCGCCGACCTGGCCGTGAGCCTGGGGAAGAACGAGACGGTCCCGAACGTGCTGGGCCAGTCGGTGGCGGCAGCGTCGGACATCCTGCGGCAGGCCGGCTTCGCTGTGGCCGTCGGCGACGGCGTCGCCGCCGGCCCGATCCCGGCCGGCGCGGTCGGCGCGACCTTCCCCGCTCCGGGAGCCACAGCGCCGACCGGCACGACAGTCACGATCGGGCCCTCCACCGGTGTGGCGCCGGTCGTGACTCCCTTGCCGTCACCCAGGGTGACGCCCAGCTCCCCGCTGCCACCTTCGCCGCTGCCGCCCCGCAAGCCACCCCGGGGCACCCCGAAGCCGACCGTCTCCCCCAGGAGGAAGCCCTAGCAGGAACCGGTCCGCTGTCGCGTGAGGCGGTCAGGCCAGGGCAGCGCGTACGGCGGCAGCGACCCGGCCGCCCTCGGCCCGACCGGCAACCTTGGCGCCGGCGGCCTTCATGACCTGACCCATCGCCTGCGGCCCGCTGGCGCCGGTCTCAGTGACCGCCTCGGCCACCAGAGCGACAAGCTCCTCATCGGACAACTGCGCAGGCAGGTAGGTGTTGATGACACCCTCCTCGGCCAGCTCACGGGCGGCACGGTCGGTGGCGCCGCCGGAGGTGAACGCCTGCGCCGCCTCTCGCCGCTTCTTGGCCTCGCGCGCGACGATCTTGAGCTCCTCGTCGTGGGTGAGCGCGCGCGCGCAGGCTCCCGCGACCTCCTCGTTGCCGATCGCGGTCAGCACCATCCGGAGCGTCGCGCGGCCCAGCTCGTCCTGAGCCTTGATGGCGGTCGTGAGGTCGGCGTGCAGGCGGTCCTTGAGCTCTCCCATGACCGTGACGCTAGTCCTGCCCGCCCATCTGGATTTTCAGAGCCTGATTCCCGGTAGGGAGCCGCCCCGCTCGTCCGCTAAGCTGAAGAAGCACCATCGGGGTGTGGCGCAGCTTGGTAGCGCGCTACGTTCGGGACGTAGAGGCCGCAGGTTCAAATCCTGTCACCCCGACAACGTGCCAGGGTCGTCCTACGGGGCGGCCCTTCGGCGTTCGTCCAGGTAGTCAGCTCCACGGGGACCGTGCGGGCCGAGGTGCTCTTCGAACGGGTCCGCGCTGGGACTGTCGGCCAGCGTGGGTCGGTGACAAACGTCGGTGACCTGTCGACCTTCTGGAGCCGTCCCTGGACGGCCCGGACATGACCCTTACGCTGGCGAGTATGACGCGCACCGTCGCCCTGCTGGGCGCCACCGGCTACACGGGGCGGCTCACCGCCGCCGAGCTCGAGCGCAAGGGCCTCGCGCACCGCGTGGGCGGTCGCTCCAAGGCCCGCCTCGCGGAGGTCCCGTCCACCGGCGAGCGGCACCTGGTCGACCTCGCCGACCCGGCGAGCTTGGACGCCTTCCTGGACGGCGTGGACGTCCTGATCACCTGCGTCGGACCGTTCATGCAGCACGGCATGCCGGTCGTCGAGGCCGCGGCCCGCACCGGCACGCCCTATGTCGACTCGACCGGGGAGCCAGCCTTCATGGCCGAGGTCTACCGCCGCTTCCGGGGGGCGGGCCCGGCGGTCGTCCCGGCCTGCGGCTTTGACTACCTGCCCGGCGACCTCGGCGCGGCCGTCGCGCAGGAGGTCTTGGGCCGCACCCCGCAGGAGGTCGACGTCGTCTACGGCCTGGCCAGCGGCAAGCCCAGTCGCGGTACAGCGCAGAGCATCGCCGGTGCCCTCACCGCCACCAGGACCCACTTCGGGCGGCTGGTCATCGACGGTGAGGACGGGCCAGTCACGGCCGTCGCCCTGCCGTGGGGCGAGGAGCTCACCGTCCCGCTCCGGCTCCCCCACGCAAGAGTCCGGACCGGGATCGCGGCCCCGTCGGCTGCGACTCGGTTCACCCAGGTGATCGGTCCCGTCTCGCCGTACACGGGCGGGGTGGCGAAGCTGGCGAAGCCGTTGATCCAACGCTGGGCGGACCGGCTGCCGGAAGGGCCGTCGGTGCAGGACCGCGGCAAGGCGGTGGCGCGGACCTGGTCGGTCGTGCGCGCCGACGGCCAGCAGGTGCGGGTGCTCGTGCGGGTCCGCGACATCTACGGCATGACCGCCCGGTTCCTAGTCGCAGCCTCCCAGCAGGTCACCGGCGCGGGGGCGCTGGCCACGGCAGAAGCCCTAAGCGCCAGAGCTTTCCTGGATGAGATGTCGTATGAGGACGAGGGCGGCTCGCTGAGCTGGTCGGTCCTGTGACAGCCTGGGAGGACCGCTTCCGGGCGCCGCGGGTGTCGCTGCCGGAGTGGGCGGAGGACGTGCCCGACCGGTGCGTCTATAGCGGCAACGTGACCGGCACCTTCGAGCTCTACACCTGGGACCGGTCGACCGGGACAACCACCCAAGCCACCTCGCGGCCCAACGGCACGGACGACGGCCACCCCTCTCCGGACGGCGAGTGGCTGTGGTGGTTCGACGACACCGACGGCGACGAGCACGGCGTGTGGCGCCGCCAGCCGTTCCTCGGTGGCGATGCTGTCGAGGCCGCGCCGGGCGTTCCGGCCGGCTACAGCGCGGGCTGCGAGGTCGGCCGGACCCTGTCGGTGGTGGGGGTGTCCACCGACGACGTCTCCAGCGTGTACGTCGTCAGGCCGTCCGGCGCCGAGCTCCTCTACGCGAGTGAGTCCGACGCGGACGTGGCGGCGCTGTCGAAGGACGACCGGCTGGTGCTGGTCGAGCACTCAGAGCACGGCGACTCGCGGCACCCGGCGCTGCGCGTCCTGACCGTCGACGGCGAGGTCGTCGGGGACCTGTGGGACGGCGACGGCTTCGGCCTGCACGGCGTCGACTTCGACCCGTCCGGCACCCTCGTGCTGGCGCTGCACGAGAAGGATGGGCGCCCGGAGCCGCTGCTCTGGAACCCCGTGACCGCCGAGGTCCAGCGGCTTGTGGTCCCCCTCGCCGGTGACTTGTCGGCGGACTGGCTGGTCGACGGCAGTGGGCTGCTGGTCGTCGCCGAGGCCCGCGGCCGGGCAACCCTGCACACGGTCACCCTCGACGGCAGCGTCACCGACCTCGACACCCCCGACGGGACCGTGCTCGACGCGACCCCCCGACCGGACGGCACAGTGGAGTACGCCTGGTCCTCGGCCGCCGAGCCTCGCGTCATCCGCTCGACGTCGGGTGCGGTTGTCCTGGAGGCGCCGGCTCCGCTCGCGCCCGGTTCCGTGCCCGTCGAGGACATCTGGGTCGACGGCCCGGGCGGTCCGGTGCACGCCCTCGTCGCCCGGCCCTCCTCAGCCGGTCCGGTGCCGACCGTGTTCCTCGTCCACGGCGGCCCGACGGCCCACGACGGCGACCTGTTCCAGGCTGACCGCGCGGCCTATGTCGACCTCGGCTGCGCTGTGGTGCAGGTCAACTACCGCGGGTCGACCGGTTACGGCGCCCCCTGGCGGGACGCCATTGAGGGCCGCCCAGGACTGACCGAGCTCGAGGACCTCGCGGCTGTCCGGGAGTGGGCCGTCTCCTCCGGGCTGGCGTCGACCTGCGTCCTGACCGGCGCGTCATGGGGCGGTTACCTCACGCTGCTTGGCCTCGGTACCCAGCCCGGACTCTGGTCGGCCGGCGTCGCCGCCGTACCCGTCGCCGACTACGTCGCTGCCTACGAGGACGAGATGGAGCCGCTGCGGGCCTTCGACCGGTCGTTGTTCGGTGGCTCCCCCACGGACGTCCCGGAGGTCTACGCGCGGTGCTCGCCGCTGACCTATGTCGCCGACGTGTCCGTGCCGGTCCTGGTCCTGGCCGGCGCCAACGACCCGCGCTGCCCGATCCGACAGATCGACAACTGGCTCAGCGCCGCCGACGCCCTCGGCAAGGACGTGGAGGTCTACCGCTTCGACGCCGGCCACGGGTCGCTGGTCGTCGAGGAGCGGATCCGCCAGATGCGCGTGGAACTGGAGTTCGTGGCCAAGCACGTCGGCCTCCCTGGCCCCATCTGACCCTCCTTGCGTCCTAGCCTCGGCGCTGTCACCAACCTGCGTTCCTAGGGCACAGTGGGTGCGGCGGACGGCCTCAGCAGGGTCTGGCGCCCGCGCCGACTCGCACCGACGAAGAGGCGACTAGGGCTTGCTGATCGCGCTCGGATGGCCGCCGCGGAGACCGGGGTCCAGGGTCGGTGGGGTGGTGGTCGGCAGGGCCTTCGTGGGCGCAGCGGTGGTGGGCGGAGCTGTCGTGGGGGGCGGCGTGGGCGACGGCGTGGGCGACGGCGTGGGCGACGAAGTCGGGGACGGCGTGGGCGACGGGGTTGCAGAAGGCGTCGGCGACGGGGTCGGCGAGACCGTGGGGGACGGCGTCGGGGTGGCCGTGAGCTGCGGCGCGTCCCGCTCGATCGCAGAGAGCAGCCGCAGCAGCGCAGTCGCCCGAGCCGCCGTGATCGTGCCAGCCTGCAACTGGGAGGCGATCGTCGCCCGCAGGTCGTCGATCGCCATGCGCAGGTTGGGCAGGTCCTTGGCGTTGGCCTCGTCGACGAGGACCGCGGTCTTGTCCTGCAGCGTCTGCGCGGGCGTCAGCCCACCACTGCTGCACCCGGCAAGCAGCAGGGCCAGGGACGCTGACGCGAGCAGGCGCCTCATCGGCCCTGCACCTGCTGCACGAAGTTGTCGAGGTCGGCCTTGAGCTGGGCCGGGAGGTCGTTGCTCACCGGGTTGACGGTGCGCCGCGTAGCCTTCGAGCCGTACTGAGACGCGACGACCCCACCGGCGACCAGGGCGACCAGCAGCAGCCCCAACCCGACCAGGAGCCCCCGCCGCGAACGTGGGGGCGCAGCCACCGGGAGCTGACCGGTCGTCGCCCGCGCCGCCGGGGCAGCGACCGGCAGCACGGTCGTGGCGGCAGGCAGCACAACAGTGTTGTCTCCGCCAAGCAGCCCCCGCAGGGCCGCAGCGACCTGGCCGGCAGTGGGCCGGTCGGTAGGCTCGCGGGCCGTCATCGCGGCGAGCAGCGTCGGCCACCCGGCAGGCAGCGACGCTGGCAGCACGGGCTCGCGGTGCAGCCGGGCCATGGCGGCCTCGACCACGGGACCGTCGTACTCCCGTTGTCCGGTAAGGGTTTCCAGCAGCAGCAACCCGAGGGCATAGACATCGACCGACGGCCCGACGGCCTGGCCGGTGACCTGCTCGGGGGCAAGATAAGACGCCGTCCCGACCATCAGTCCGGTCGAGGTGACGCGGGCGGCGTCGACGAGGCGGGCGATCCCGAAGTCGGTGAGCTTGATGGTGCCACTGCGGCCGAGCAGGACGTTGGCGGGCTTGACGTCGCGGTGCACCAGACCCTGCGCGTGCACGTGCTCGAGGGCGTCCGCGACGGCGATCCCGACCTCGGCGACGCGCCGCAGCGAGAGCGGTCCCCGGCGGATCGCGTCCGCGAGGGTCTGGCCGTCGACGTACTCCATGACGACCCAGGGGCGACCCGAGGTGTCGGTGCCGGCGTCATAGACCTGCACCAGGCACGGGTGCGCCAGCCGGGCGAGGGTGCGCGCCTCGTCCGCGGCCCGGGCGCTGGAGTCGTCGTGGGCGACCGTCACCAGCTTCAGCGCCACGACACGGTCCAGCGACGTGTCCGTGGCCCGCCACACCTCAGCGGTGCCCCCACGACCGATGAGGCTGTCGAGTCGGTAGCGGCCTCCGAGCATGGCGGCCGTCGGCACAGCCTGAGTCGGGTCGTCGGGCGGGACGGTCAAAGCCGGGCGACCAACTCGGCGATCTGTACGGCGTTGAGCGCCGCTCCCTTGCGCAGGTTGTCGTTGCTGATGAACAGCGCCAGCCCGCGGGGACCGTCCTGCCTCACCCGACCGACCAGGGAGGGGTCGCGGCCGGCAGCCTGCAGCGGCGTCGGTACGTCGACGACCGACACACCTGGGGCGACGGACAGCAGCTCGAGGGCACGGGCGACGGACAGGTCCGAGGCGAACTCCATGTTGAGCGACAGCGAGTGCCCGGTGAAGACCGGCACGCGCACGCACGTCCCGGAAACCCGTAGGTCCGGCAGGCCCAGAATCTTGCGCGACTCGTTGCGGAACTTCTGCTCCTCGTCGGTCTCGAACGACCCGTCGTTAACGACGGACCCGGCCATCGGCAGCACGTTGAAGGCGATCGGTGCTACGTACTTGCCGGGCTCCGGGAAGGTCAGCGCGGCTCCGTCGTGGACCAGCTCGACGGCCTTGTCGTGCACCGCCTCGATCTGCGAAGCGAGCTCCTCGACCCCGGCCAGCCCCGAGCCGCTCACCGCCTGGTAGGTCGCGGCGATGACCCGCACCAGGCCGGCCTCATCGTGCAGCGGCTTCAGCACCGGCATGGCCGCCATGGTCGTGCAGTTGGGGTTGGCGATGATCCCCTTCTTCGCCTGGGAGACCAGGGATCCGTTGACCTCGCTGACGATCAGCGGAACGTCCGGGTCCATCCGCCAGGCACTGGAGTTGTCGACGACGAGGACCCCCGCGGCGGCGAAGACCGGCGCGAGCTGCCGAGAGGTGCCGCCGCCGGCGGAGAAGATCGCCAGGTCGAGACCGGACGGGTCGGCGGCGGAGGCATCTTCGATCAGGACGTCCCGGTCGCCGAAGCGCAACGTCTGCCCGGCCGAGCGGGCGGAGGCGAAGAACCGGATCTCCTCCAGCGGGAACGCCCGGTCCAGCAGCAGCTGGCGGACGACGGCCCCGACCTGACCGGTGGCGCCGACCACACCGACGCGGCTCATCGGCCGGTACCCCCGTAGACGGTGGCCTCACCGTCTGTGCCGAGCTCGAAGGCGTCGTGCACGGCCCGGACAGCAGCGGGTACGTCGGTGTCCCTGCACACCACGGAGATCCGGATCTCGGAGGTGCTGATGGCCTCGACGTTGACGGCCACCTCCGCGAGGGCCTCGAAGAACGTCGCCGTCACGCCCGGCGTCGACCGCATGCCGGCGCCGACCAGCGAGACCTTGCCGATGTGCTCGTCGGACAGAACCTGGTCGAACCCGACCGTCGCCTGCATCTTGGCCAGGGACAGCACCGCGGTGGACAGGTCCGCCTTGGGCAAGGTGAAGGAGATGTCCGTGCGACCTGCCGCACCGGAGACGTTCTGCACGATCATGTCGATGTTGACCTCGCCGTCGGCCATGGTGCGGAAGATCTGGGCCGCCTCACCGGGCTTGTCGGGGACACCGACGATGGTGATCCGCGCCTCCGACAGGTCGTGTGCGACACCGCTGATGATGGCTGCTTCCACGGGTAGGTCTCCGGTGATCGTCGTGCCGGGGTTGGTCGAGAAGGACGAGCGCACCACGAGCCGCACGCCGTACCGCCTGGCGTACTCCACGCACCTCAGGTGCAGGATCTTCGCCCCGGACGCGGCCAGCTCGAGCATCTCCTCGTAGCTGACGGTCGACAGGTGCTTGGCGTTCGGCAAGATTCGCGGGTCGGCGGAGTAGACGCCGTCGACGTCGGTGTAGATCTCGCAGACCTCGGCGCCCAGCGCCGCGGCGAGAGCCACGGCGGTCGTGTCGGAGCCACCACGCCCGAGCGTGGTGATGTCCTTGGTGTCCTGGCTGACGCCCTGGAAGCCGGCCACGATCGCCACGTGACCGCCCTCGAGGGCCTGCTGGATCCGGCCGGGAGTGACATCGATGATCCGCGCCTTGCCGTGGACGGAGTCGGTGATGACGCCGGCCTGGCTGCCGGTGAAGGACCGCGCGCTCATCCCCAGATTCTGGATCGCCATGGCGAGCAGCGCCATGGCTATCCGCTCGCCCGCGGTGAGGAGCATGTCGAGCTCGCGGCCCGGGGGCAGCGGCGACACCTGCTGCGCGAGGTCCAGCAGCTCGTCGGTGGTGTCGCCCATGGCGCTGACCACCACGCAGACGTCATGCCCAGCTTTGCGGGTCGCGACGATGCGCTCGGCCACCCGCTTGATGCGCTCAGCGTCCGCCACCGACGACCCGCCATACTTCTGCACGACGAGGCCCATGACATGCACGATACCGGCGCGACGCCAACGGGTTTGACCTACGAAGCCACATATGACGGCTAGGGGCGTGGTCGCACAGGGCGTGAAGAGGCGGTTCGGGGGACGACCTGACGGCCACGCCGGGGGAGGTGACGGCCCTCGTCGGCCCCAACGGCGCGGGCAAGACGACGCTGCTGCTGGTGCTCGCGACGCTGCTCGTCCCCGACGCCGAACAGGTCACCGTCGCGGGCTTCGACCCGGTCATGCCGACGAGGTGCGCGCCCAGATGGGCTGGGCTCCGGACGTGTTCGGCCTCTACGACAACCTGACCTGCCGCGAGTACCTCGTCTTCTGCGGTGAGGCGATGCGGCTGGCCGCGGCGAAGGCCCGGACCCGGGACTGGGAGCTGCTGTGGGTCGCGTCGCTGACCGAGCAGGCCGACCAGCCGGTGCACACGCTGTCCCGCAGCCAGAAGCAGCGGCTCGGTCTGACCCGGAGCAGGCTGAGAAACCACATGCCCTCCCGCACGAGAGCCATCGAGCATCCAGTGACCCGGCCGTCCCACTCGGTCACCCAGGCGCTGGCAGGGTTTGTTCGTTGCAGGTGCGCGATCCGGGCCTCCCCCCGATCCCGAACCAGGGGCGTCGGCTCGGGATCGGTTTGCCTCATCCTGGCGTTGAGCTCGCTCATCGCCGCCTACTGGACGTCGCGGGCCTGGGGTACGTCGGCGGGGAGCAGCGGTCGTGGACTCACCCTGACACCCTCTTGCACGCGGGCAACCAGATAAACCACACGTCCCGCCCGAGGGTGCCGCCTGCACACTCCGCCCCGGGACCAGCCCCTCGCCGACGTCAGCTTCGGTGACGTCGGCACCGAACTCGCCGGGCGTTTCCGGTGCAGATGTCACAGAACAGGGCGCCCGCGCCTCATCGGACCAAGCCCCTCACAGGTTGACGGAGCGCCGGCCCTCGAAGGCCCGCCCGAGGGTGACCTCGTCGGCGTACTCCAGGTCGCCACCGACCGGCAGACCGGACGCGAGGCGGGTGACGTTGAGCCCCATCGGCTTGACCAGTCGGGCGAGGTAGGACGCCGTCGCCTCACCTTCGAGGTTGGGGTCGGTCGCGAGGATCAGCTCCATGACAGTCCCGTCGGCGAGGCGGGTCATCAGCTCACGGATGCGCAGGTCGTCCGGGCCGATCCCCTCGATCGGCGAGATCGCACCGCCCAGGACGTGGTAGCGACCACGGAACTCGCGGGTCTTCTCGATCGCGACGACGTCCTTGCTCTCCTCGACGACGCAGATGACGGTCAGATCGCGCCGTGGGTCGCGGCACACGCGGCACTCGTCCTGCTCGCTGACATTGCCGCAGATCCGGCAGAACCTGACCTTCTCCTTGACATCGGTCAGAGCTGTCACGAGCCGCTTCACATCCGCCGGGTCCGCCGACAGCAGGTGGAACGCAATCCGCTGGGCGCTCTTTGGACCGACACCGGGCAGACGCCCCAGCTCGTCGATCAGGTCCTGGACCGCGCCCTCATACATCCCGGCACCCCGGGACTGTCACAGCTGCCGGCACCTAGAGGCCGCCGAGCAGGCCCTGTGCGCCACCGGCGACGGGAGCCATCGCAGCCTCACCGAGCTCGGCGGCCTGCCGCTGGCCGTCGCGCAGCGCGGCGAGCACCAGGTCCTCGAGGCTCTCGACGTCGTCCGGGTCGACCGCCTTGACATCGATCTTCAGGGCGAGCACCTCACCCGAGCCGCTGATCGTCGCGGTCACCAGTCCCCCGCCAGCAGTGCCGGTGAGCTCGGTCGTCGCGAGCTTCTCCTGCGCCTCCTGCATCTGCGCCTGCATCTTCTGCGCCTGCTGCATCAACTGCTGAATGTTGGGCTGTCCACCGCCCATGGGGCGCCCTTGCTTGGCCACGGTGTCTCCTTCGTTGCAGGGAACTCTAGGGGGGTGCTGGCTACTCGACGGTCCCAACGACCGTCCCACCGAGCTGGTCCTTCAGCAGCTCGAGCGCGGCGTCCTCACCGCTCGCAGGCCGTGGCGCGTCCGGGTCCTCCGGCTCGATCTCGTCTCCAGGCGCGAACCCCTCGTACGGCGGGCTCTGCGCCCGCCCCCGTTCGAGCTTCGCCACCGCAGGCGCCGCCAGTTGCTCGTACCGGGACGCCGGGCCCTGGCCGCTTGCCGGCCTGCCCTGGGGCTGCCCGCCCCCAGGGCCTTCAGCGGCGGCACCCGAGATGACGCTGGCGATCTCGAAGCGCCGTCCGAGGACCTTTTCTAGGGCATCGTTGAGGAAGTCGGTGTTGGCACCGGCAGAGAAGTTCTTCTGGTTGCCCACCCGGGTGAACGCGAGGGTCAACGTCGTGGCGTCGACCGACTGGACCCGGGCGTCCATCAACACGACCCACGCGGTCCGCTTGAGGTCCTTGACCGCCTCCATGACGGCCTCCCAGACCGAACGCACGGCCTGCGCGTCCAACCCACCCGCAGCCGGCGCGGGCGCGGTGTCCGCAGTGGGGGTCGCAGTGGGGGTGCCCGGAGTAACCGGGGTCACGGCATGCTGGTCAGCGCCACCCCCGGCGCCGACGCCGACGCTTACGCCGATGACTGAACCACCGGGCACCGCTGCAGTCGGCCAGGCCCCCGCCGACGCAGGCGCAGCAGCAGCAGAGCGCTGGCCAAGCGGAGCGACAGTCGGCGAGGGGGCACTGGCGGGGGCAGTCATGGGAGCAGCAGCCGGCCGCTCCACCCGGGCAGAAGTCCGCGCAGCAACAGGAGCAGCCGTCCGGGCCGGAGCGGCAGCAACCGCGGCAGCCACAGGAGCAGCAGGTTCCACCGGAACAGTAGGGGCCGCAGCCGCCGGGGCGCCGCCGATGTCGAGGCGGCGCTCGAGCCGCTCGAGGCGGGTCATCATCGCGGCGTCGTCGGAGGAGGCAGCCGGGAGTAGCACCCGGGCGCACACCAGCTCCAGCAGGAGGCGGGGCGACGTCGTACCGCGCATCTCGGTGAGACCGGCGTGGAACAGGTCCGCCGCGCGGGACAGCCCGGCAGTGCCAAGAGCCGCCGACTGTCTGGCCATGCGGGCGAGCTGCTCCGGGGGGCAGTCGAGCAGACCCTTATCGCCGGCCTCGGGTACGGCATCGAGCACGACCAGGTCGCGCAGGCGCTCGAGGACGTCGGCAGCGAACCGGCGTGGGTCGTGGCCGTTCTCCATGACGCGGTCGACGGTGGCGAAGACCGCCGCGCCGTCGCGGGCCGCGAACGCGTCAACGGCGTCGTCGAGCAGGGTATCGGGGGTGACCCCGAGCAGGGCGGCGGCGGCCTCGCGGGTGACGCCCTCCGCCCCCGCTGAGGCCAGGACCTGGTCCAGGATCGACAGGCCGTCACGGGCCGAGCCGGCCGCCGCGCGAACCACCAACGGCAGCACCGTCGGGTCGACGTGGATGCCCTCGGAGGCGACGACGCTCGTCAGCAGGTCGGTCAGCTCGCGCCGCGGCATCAGCCGGAACGGGTAGTGGTGGGTGCGCGAGCGGATGGTCGACAGAACCTTCTCCGGCTCGGTGGTCGCGAACACGAAGCGCAGGAAGTCCGGCGGCTCCTCGACCAGCTTCAGCAGGGCGTTGAAGCCCTCCCGGGAGACCATGTGGGCCTCGTCGATGATGTAGATCTTGAACTGACTCGACACCGGCGCGTAGAAGGCCCTTTCGCGCAGGTCGCGGGCGTCGTCGACGCCACCGTGCGAGGCCGCGTCGATCTCTACGACGTCAAGCGAACCCGGTCCCATCGGGGCCAGCGCGACGCAGCTGTCGCACACGCCGCACGGGTCAGGGGTGGGCCCGTTGACGCAGTTGAGGGAGCGGGCCAGGATCCGTGCGCTGGAGGTCTTGCCGCACCCACGCGGTCCGCTGAACAAGTACGCGTGGTGCACCCGCCCGTTGCGCAGCGCCTGCTGTAGGGGACCGGTGACGTGGTCCTGGCCCTTGACCTCGGAGAAGCTGCCCGGCCGGTACTTGCGGTAGAGAGCGAGGCTCACGTGCGGATCCTCCCGGAACGTCGAAGGACCCCTCGCGCACCCGCCCAGAGCCCGCCTGCCCTTGCTGCCTTCCGGCCCTGGGGGAGTTCAGCGAGATGAGCGCCGCACGAGGGGTCTGGAGACAACTCTAGACGCTGCCACCGACGTCCCTGGACCTGCGCCGGACCGCTGTCTGGTTCCGCTAACATCGTCGACGGAGGATTCGCCTAGTTGGCCTATGGCGCACGCTTGGAAAGCGTGTTGGGGGCAACCCCTCACGAGTTCGAATCTCGTATCCTCCGCCACGTCCCACATCCCACATCCCACATCCCACATGCCACGTCCCCGCCCCCTTCCGGGCGGGGCGGTTCGGCATGTTGGGCCGATGGCGGCGCGGTCGACTGCACGCTCCCCTGAGGCAAGATCAACCGCCGTCCGGGGATTGGCGAGGACGTGACGGGGAGACGACGGGGACATGACGACGGTGTCACCTCCACGGCCCCGGCTCGACCCCGATGCCAAGGGAGGGTTGCGGCTCACCTTGGCGGCCTTCGGAGGGCTGCTGGTTGCTGTCCCCTTTGCCCTGGTTCTGCTGCTCGTGGTGGACCACTGGGGTCCGCTCCAACGGCTGGACCACTCCGTGGCCAGCAACCTCAACGGCTTCGCCTACAAGCACGCGACCTATGTCAGCGCGATGCGTGCACTGTGCGACATCGTCAGCCCGGCCGACTTCGACCTGGTCGCACTGATGGTGGGGGTCGTGCTGCTCGTGAGGCGACAGCCGCGGCTGGCGACCTGGCTGCTGGTGACCGTCTACGGCGGCGGCCTGCTGAGCACCCTGGTGAAGCTGGCCGTCGACCGCAAGCGGCCGTTCGTGGAGCACCCGGTGGCGCACGCCATGAGTGCGAGCTTCCCGTCCGGGCACGCCTTGGGCGTCCTCGTCGGCACCGGCGCATTGCTTCTGGTCGGCCTGCCGTTCGTGAACCGCCGGATGCGGCCAGTGCTGATCGGTCTCGGTGTTCTGCTGGTCCTCGCTGTCGGCTACTCCCGGCTCGGGCTGGGCGTCCACTACCTCAGCGACGTCCTCGGCGGCTACCTGCTGGGGGCCGGCTGGCTGGCCCTCACGACCGCCGCCTTCAGCGCCTGGCGACGGGACCGCGGCCGCCCCGACCGGCCCGTCACCCAAGGCCTCGAGCCCTCGGCTCCCGAGCGTAAGGGGCCCCAGCAATGACCCTCGTCAAAGACCTCGGTCGCCTACTCGGCGCAGCGGTGCTGCTGCTGCTCGTCATGCTCGGCCTCGGCAAGTTGCTCGTCGGGGTCCTGCTCGACGGTCCCGTCGGACGCCTCGACGACCGGATCGAGTTCGACTTGGCGCAGGCCCGCACGGCGAGTCGCAACGCGCTGTCCCACACGGGCAGCTCGCTGGCCGACCCGATGACCGTTCAGGTTGCCCTGGTCGTGGTGGTTGTCCTGGTCGCCCTGCTCATCCGACGCCTGCGCCCACCACTGTTCGTGGCTCTGGCCGTTGGACTGGAGAGCGCGATCTACTTCCTGGTCAGCACCTGGGTCCCCCGCAACCGGCCGGGCGTCCCGCGCCTGGGCACGGCCGACCCGATCGCCAGTTTCCCCTCCGGTCACGCGGCGGCGTCCCTGTGCCTGTACGGCGCCCTCGCCGTACTCGCCTGGCGCCTCACCACGAACCGTCCGCTGCAGGTGCTCCTGACCGCTGTGGCCGTCACCGTTCCTGTCATCGTCGGTTTCTGCCGCATGTACCGCGGCTTCCACCACCTCACCGACGTCCTCGCCGGGCTGTTCCTGGGTGGGGTGTGGCTGTGGCTGTGCACCCGCTACGTGCTCGACGACCACGAGGACGGCCGGGCCAAGCGGAGGCACGAGCAGCCAGCCGAGCCGGTCTCCGCGTGACCGCCCTGGCGGCCAACCCGACGAAGGTCGACGACCTCGACAGCCTCGTCCGTCAGGTGACGGAGGCCTGCGTGCGACACGGGCTGACCGGACCGACGGTCTACGAGACCACCCCCGAGGACGTGGGCGAGGGGCTGGCTCGGCAGGCGGTGAAGAACGGCGCCGGGGTGGTCTAGGCCGCCGGTGGCGACGGCACGGTCCAGGCCGTCTGCTGCGGGCTGCACGGGGCCGGCGTACCACTGGGGTCTTGCCAACGCTTCGCTACTACGAGCAGCGCGGGCTGGTGGTTGCCGAGCGGACGCCGGGGAACCAACGCCGTCACGCCCGGACGGTGCTGCGCCGGTTGGCCTTCATCACGGCCGGGCAACGGGTGGGCTTGAGCCTGGACGTAATCGGTGCCGACCTCGCGAGCCTGCCTGCCGGGCAGGCTCTGACGCAGGCCGACTGGGACAGGCTCGGCCAACGGTGGCATCAGTAGGTAGGCGCACGGATCTCCAGCTCCAGACCTTCCAGGACACCCTGGGTAGTTGCCTCGGCTGTGGCTGCCTGTCGCTCAAGCGATGCGCGCTTGACAACGCCGGCGACGCGGCGGCGGCCGAAGGCCCCGGCTCACGGTGGGTGCGTCAGGCCCGGGGTACTGAGAGTTGCCGCGCGCTCGCCACCACAACGCCTCTGGTTCCGCGTCGGTACGCGAGCAGGAAACCTGCCCTCGTCTCCAGGTGAGCTGCCAACCCCATCGTCCGGTGAGATTACCGCGGAGCCGACGTTGGGGAGATCCACGGAACCGACGAGAACGCCGAGGAGCCCCACTTGGGTGTGCCGTCACCAGAACTTGGCGCGACCTTCCGTAGGCCTCTCAGCGCTTAAGAAGCGACGCTCTTGTCCTGATCGTTGTCGCCTCTTGCAGAGCGCATAGCGTGAGGTCTTCATCGCAGAGCTCCGTGACGTACTCCGGCACTCCCACGGCGACCTGCACCCCATGTGCTCGGTGCTTCTCATCCCCGGGGCTGCACCATCGCACGGCTGCCTTCAGCGCTCGTTCGACACCGACCGCCTCGATGAAGCTGGTGACCGCTGGGATGTTGTCGTTGACGTCCTCTGTGGCGTCGACCCGAGCCAGGTGGACTCCGAACACGTCGGAAATGTTGGTGAGCGTTGTGCCGGGTCGCGCTCGCCTTGCCGTCCTAAGTCCCCAGCTGGCGAACCCTGAGCGGACTCGGCCACCACCAAACCGGGGGCAGCCGCTTTCCCACGCTCGGAAGTGGCATCAGAACCTCAGCTGTTCAGGTCCTCAGGTACGAGGCCCCGTTCAGGTCCAGCACGGCGCCGCTAGTGAACTGCGCCCCCGGCGACGCCAACCACAGCACCGCACCGGCGACCTCGTCCGCCGTGGCGACACGGTTGAACGGGGACTGGGCCCGGATCGAGTCGCCCGACGGGCCCGCGAGCAGCTCGGCCGCCATGTCGGTGTCGACGAACCCGGGGGCGACCGTCGTCACACTGATGCCGTGCGGCGCCAGGGACAGTGCTAGAGACTGTCCCAGGGCGTGCAGCCCGGCCTTCGACGCACCGTAGGCCGGGCAGTCCGGCTCCCCCCGGAACGCCCCTCGGCTGCCGACGTTCACCACGGCGCCGCCACCGGCAGCCACCAGGTGCGGAAGGGCACAGAACACGGCGTGCGCCGCGGCGGTCAGGTTCACCGCCAACGTCTGGGACCACGCTTGCTGCCAGGCAGACCAGTCAGTCTCCAGCGGAGGATGAGCCGTGAAGATCCCGGCGTTGTTAACCAGCACGTCCAACCCGCCGAGCCCGTCCGCGGCAGTAGCGACCATCGCCGCAACCTGGTCGGCCTGGGCCAGGTCCGCCCGCACCACCAGGTGCCCCGTTCCCGGGAGGTCGGCGACTAGCTGCGTGGCGAGCCCGGCCGAGTCGCGGTGATGCACGGCGACCGTGTCCCCCGCCCCGGCAAACGCTGTGGCGACGGCAGCCCCGATGCCCCGGGATGACCCGGTGACCAGCACCCTGCGGCCGCTCACGCCAGCTCGGCGAGCGCGGTGAGCAGCCGGTCGACCTCGTCCGCAGTCGTGTAGGGCGCCAGACCTACTCGTACCCCCCCACCGTCGCCCAAGCCCATCCACCGGGACGCCTCCAGCGCGTAAAAGTTGCTGGCCGGGGCGTTGATCGCCCTCGCCGCCAGCGCCTCGTACACCTCACGGGACGATCGGGACGCCAGCGTCAGCAGCACGGTCGGGGTGCGGAGCGGTGGAGCCCCGTGCACCGTCAGCCCGTCGATCCCGTCAAGACCGGCCAGCAGTACGTCGAGCAATTCGTCTTCGTAGGTCTCCACCGCCGCCATCGAGGCGAGCACCCGCTCCCGCCTGGTCCCCGTCCCGGGCCCGGGCAGCAGGTCGGCGATCACGTCGACCGCCGCCGTCGTTCCGGCCAGCAACTCGTACGGCAGCGTCCCGAGCTCGAACCGCTCCGGCACCGAGTCGCTGGCCGGGGCCAGCTTGTCCGGCCGCAGGGTCTCCAGCAGCTTCGGGTCGGCGACGAGGGCGCCGTGGTGCGGGCCGAAGAACTTGTACGGCGAGCAGGTCAGCAGGTCGGCGCCCAGCGACACCAGGTCGACAGGAGCGTGCGCAGTGAGGTGGACCGCGTCGACGTGCACCAGCGCCCCCACGGCATGCGCCGCCGCAGCAATCGCCGGCACGTCCGGGCGGGATCCCAGCAGGTTCGAGGCCCCGGTGACGGCCACCAACCGGGTCCGTTCGGACAGCACCTGGCGGACGTGGTCCACGGTCAGCTCCGCAGTGCTCCGGTCGAACTCCGCCCAGCGGACGATGGCCCCCGCCGCCTCGGCAGCCTGGACCCAGGGCCGGATGTCGGCGTCGTGGTCTAGCCGTGTCACGACGACCTCGTCACCCGGACCCCAGCCGTTGGCGAGCGTACGGGCCATGAGGTAGGCCAGCGACGTCATCGACCGGCCGAAGACCACGCCCGCCGGGTCGGCTCCCACCAGGTCGGCGACCGCCTGACGTGCTGCCAGCACCACCTCGTCCGCCGCCCGCTCGCCCGCGGTCACGGATCCCCTGTTGGACAGCCCGGCGGTCATGGTGGCTGCCACCGCCTCGGCCACCTGGCGCGGGGTCTGCGAACCTCCCGGGCCATCGAACCGGGCAACACCGTCGGCGAGGGAGGGAAACCAGCTGCGGACTCGTCCGACGTCGTAGGTCATGTCGTCATTCTGCCCGACCCCATCCGGCCATGCCCGGGGTGGGCAGGCGGATCGCTCCCTCAGAGCAGGCTCTCGAACTGAAGGCCTCGCGCTACACCTCCGCGTGGCCGTACTCGGGCTCGACGGACTTCGGCCTCGTGGCCAGGGGAAACCCGCGCGGCTCTTGGCCGGATCGGTTTCACGAAGCCGCGTGGCCAGCAAACCATCTTCCTGACCAAGGCGATCAGCGAGGGCAAGCGCCCGACCCTCGACCACCATCAGCCGCGGATTCACATTTGGGGCCAGGCACCTACCTGAGCAAGCAGCCCCACGTCACCGCGGCAGGCCCAATGCTCCACCAACTGCCCTCCGGCAACGCACCGGATGTGGGTGTACCTCCAATGCACCTCTCACCACGTGGGCGGGGTGCCCTGCAGCAACGGAATCGTGGAAGCGCGGCGCACTCCGTGAATCGTCATGTGGTGAGTGACAAGGTCACCCTCGCCGACAAATCGGTGGTTCTCAGTCCAGTTTTCGTCCCCCAAGTCATTCTTGAACATGGCCAGGATCTGTCTCTAGTGTCGCGGGTTGTAAGTCTTCTTGCGGTGGGGTGGGGGTTTGGCGTGGGCGATGATGTCGTTGGCGTTTTTGGTCCAGGTGAATGGGTGGGCGCGTTCGTTCCACCCGTTGATGTAGGTCCCGATGGCTGTTTCGAGGTCTTTGACGCTGTGGAACGTGCCG
>JAYTHM010000608.1:0-2606 GCA_043732645.1 Frankiales bacterium | reverse complement strand
GCTGGTGACACGGGTGTGCTGTGAGAGGCTCGTCCCCCGACCAGGTAGAGGTGAGATGTGCGGCTGTTGCTGATCGGAGCTCCTGGTGCGGGCAAGGGTACCCAGGCGCAGAAGATCGCCGACCACTTCGGGGTGGCGCACCTTTCCAGCGGTGACCTCCTGCGCGAGCACGTTGCCCAGGGCACGTCGATTGGCCAGACGGCACAGGCCTACATGGCGCGCGGCGACCTCGTCCCCGACGCAGTCGTTCTCGACATGCTCCGCAAGCCCGTGGTCGCTGCGGCTGCTGCGGGCGGCTACGTCCTGGACGGCTTTCCCCGCAATGTCGAGCAGGCCCAGATCGCGTACGGCGTCGCAAAGGACCTGGGCGTTTCCGTACAGCTCGCGGTCTACCTCGAGGTCGCCCGCGAGGCCCTCATCGAGCGGATCGTGGCACGCGGCAAGACCAGCGGCCGAGAGGACGACACCCGCGAGGTCGTCGAACGCCGCCTGGCGGTCTATGAAACCCACACCTGGCCGCTGCTGGACTACTACCGCCAGCGCGAGCAGCTGATCCAGGTCAACGGCGACCGGCCGGTGGAGGAAGTCACCTGGTCGGTGATCGTGCAGCTGCAGCGCGCCCAGAAGTTGCTCGGATAGGGGGGACCGACTGACCACGCCGCGCGCCTGGCAGGGTGGTGTCATGTCCCCGCCGAAGTGGAAGACCTGGACCGCCCTGGGTCTGGTCTACGTGGTGTGGGGCTCGACCTACCTCGCGATCCACTACGTCGTCGACGGGCTGCCGTCGCTGCTGACCGCGGCGGCCCGGTTCCTGCTCGCGGGGGCGCTCATCGGGGGCTTTGTTCTGCTGCGCAGAGGAACTGCTCCCTTCCGAGGAGCACCACGCGCCCTGCTGAACAGCGCGGGGCTCGGGCTCCTGCTCCTGCTCGGCGGCAACGGGGCAGTCACCCTCGCCGAGCAGCGCGGTCTCCCCTCAGGCCTCACCGCCCTGCTCGTGGCGGCAGTCCCCCTGTACGTCGTGCTCCTGCGGCTGGTCCTTCGCGACCGGCCGTCGCGCCGGACCTTGGGAGGTGTCGCCATCGGCTTCGTTGGCCTGGGGGTGCTGCTGCTGCCCGGCACCCGGCCCGAGGGCGTGACCGTGGGGGCTGCGCTGCTCGTCCTAGGTGGCAGTGCCCTCTGGTCGACGGGCTCGGTCCTGGCCTCGCGGCTCGCGCTGCCGAAGGACCCGCTCGTCACGACGACCGCGCAGATGATCGGTGGGGCTGCCGGTCTGGCGGTGGCGGGTGTCGTACGTGGTGAGCAGTTGCCTTCGGGCCCGGTCCACGCCTCGTCGATCGTGGCCTTCGCCTACCTGGTCGTGTTCGGGTCCGTCGTGGCCTTCACGGCCTACACCTGGCTGCTGGGCACGACGCCGGTCAGCAAGGTGTCGACGTACGCCTACGTCAACCCGGTGGTTGCGGTCGTGCTGGGGTCGCTGGTGGCGGGGGAGGCCGTCACGACGACCAGCGTGGTTGGTGGCCTGATCACCGTCGTCGCCGTGGCGGTCGTCGTGTCGGAGCCGCATGTGCAGCCGGTGGACCAGGCTCAGGAGCCGCTGGACCTGCAGGGCCTGGAGCGCAGCTCGGCGACGTAGTCGTCAGGAGCGCCGGCCTTCTCGGCAGCCTCCGACAGGACACCGAGGTAGCGGGCCGACGGCAGACCGCCCTCGAAGCCGTCGAGCAGGTAGGTCCAGGCGACCTCCTCACCCTCCAGCGTCGCGACCCGCACCCTGACCTTCCGGTAGAGGCCGGTGTCGGCTCCCTCCCACGCGTCGAGGTCGCGGGCGTCGTAGTCGGTGACGTCGTACAGCCCGACGAAGACGTGCTCGCCCAAGGCCTCCGCCATCGTCGCGAGCGAGCCCTCCCAGCCGAGGTCCTCCCCGCCGAACGTCAGCCGCCAGCCTTCGACCCACCCGGTCCCGGACACGGGGGAGTGCGGACACCGTTCATGCATCTGCGCCGGGTCGAGGTTGCTGCCGTACGCGGCGTAGAGCGCCATGGGCCGGAGCCTACCGACGCCGGTCGCGGTCTCTGAGATAATGCTCTGGTGACACGCATCGCCATCATCGGTGGAGGCCCGGCCGGCTATGAGGCGGCGCTGGTCGCTGTGCAGCTGGGAGGCGAGGTCACCCTTGTCGAACGCGACGGCGTGGGAGGGATGTGCGTGCTCGCCGACTGCGTCCCGAGTAAGACGCTGATTGCCACGAGCGAGGCCATGACGCAGCTCTCGCACGCCGACCGGGTTGGGGTCCACACCGACGGCGAGGTGTCGGTTCGGGTCGCGGAGGTGCATGCCCGCGTCAAGGCGTTGGCACTCGCGCAGTCGGGCGACATCGCCGCCCGCCTCGTGCGTGAGGGCGTGTCCATGCTGTACGGCGAGGCGCAGCTCCTCCCCGGGCGCACGGTGTCCGTGGGTCAGCAGGTCGTTGCTGCCGATGTGGTGCTGCTGGCCACCGGGGCCCACCCGCGGGTGCTCGCCGGGGCCGAGCCGGACGGGGAGCGGATCCTCGACTGGCGCCAGCTCTACGACCTACCCGCGCTGCCGGAGCACCTCGTCGTCGTCGGGTC
>JAYTHM010000607.1:0-2607 GCA_043732645.1 Frankiales bacterium | reverse complement strand
GTCCTCGACATGCGCGCGTCGCCGTACGACTTCAGCCCCCTCGGCTACGCAGCCGTCGCGATCGAGACGCCCGAGGGGCGCGGCGACTACGTCCGGCAGCAGCGGTCCTTTGCCGAGGAGGCGTCAATCCTGCGTTCACGGCTGACGGCCGGAGCCAACCCCCTGGCGTAGAACGCGTTCCTGTTAACGTCGCCACATGGGGAACAACCAGCGCGCGCAGATCACCATGACCGACGACGAGATCACCGCGTTCATCGACCGGAGCAGGGTCGCCACGATGGCCACCGTCGGCCCCGGCGGTCTGCCCCACCTGGTCGCGATGTGGTACGCCGTGATCGACGGCCAGCTCTGGTTCGAGACCAAGGGCCGCTCGCAGAAGGCCGTCAACCTCGGCCGCGACGACCGCATCACCGTCCTCATCGAAAGTGGCCACACCTACGACGAGCTCAAGGGGATGTCCCTCGAGGGACGGGCCACCATCGTGGATGACCCCGACGCGCTCTGGGCTGTAGGCGTGAGCGTCTGGGAGCGCTACACCGGCCCCTACAGCGAGGAGCTCCGCCCCTTCGTCGAGCTGATGCTCAACAAGCGGGTCGCGGTGCGGGTCGATGTCGATCGCACCCGGTCCTGGGACCACGCCAAGCTGGGCCTTGACCCGATCCCGCTCGGCGGTACGACGGCCGCGTTCCTGTAGCCCCGGCTCGCCCTCAGTGAGTTGTCCGGCAGGTAGGGCCGTCGGGTAGGTAGGGCCGTCCGGCGCAGCCGAGCAGGTCCGCGCGCGCCCGGCAAGTGGGTCCGCTCGGCGGCGCGCCCGCCGCTTCGGCGTACCGAAGAAGTAGGTATGACGATCGATCTGACCGGCCCAGAGCCCCAGCTACTGCCCACCTGCGACGACTGCGGGCGGCTCAGCCAGCTCTACCGCCTGATCGGGACGAAGGTCGCGCTGTGCAGCGGCTGCTTCGCCGAACAGCACGGCTGAGCCTCAGACGGTCGTCGCGATCCCGCCGTCGACGGGGATGATCGCTCCGGTCACGTAGGACCCGGCGCGGCTGGCCAGGAAGACCGCCGTACCCGCCATGTCGTCGGGCCGACCGATACGGCCCAACGGCGCGCTGGCCGCGATCGCGTCGCCGAACGCGTCGAGCGTGGCGGCCATCATCTTTGACTCGAACGGGCCGGGCGCGATGGCGTTGACCGTGATGCGCTTGGGTCCGAGTTCCTTGGCCAGCACCTTGGTGAGCATGTGGACCGCGGCCTTGCTGGCGGAGTAGGAGTAGGTCGGCAGGGCCGGCACGCGCAGCCCGTCGATGCTGCCGATGTTGATGACCCGTGCCGGGTCGTCGTCGCTCGCCGCCAGCTCCAGCTGCGGCAGCAAGGCCCGGGTCAGGAAGAACGGACTCTTGAGGTTGAGGTCAAGCACCTTGTCCCACGCAGACTCGGGGAACTCCATGAGCGGCGCGCCCCAGGTGGCACCGGCGTTGTTGACCAACACATGCAGCGGCCCCTCGACGGTTGCCGCCAGCCGCAGGCACTCCGCCTCCGTCGACAGGTCAGCCGGTACGGCGGCCACGTCACCGTAGGCCGCGAGCTCGGCCCTGGCGGTCTCGCACGCCTGCGCGCCACGGGAGCTGATCGTGACCGACGCCCCCGCGTCGAGCAGGCCCCGGGCGATCATCAGCCCGATGCCCCGGGTGCCCCCGGTGACGAGGGCCTTCTTGCCGCTCAGGTCGAACAGTCCCATCGAGTTCCTCCATCTAACAGGTCCGGCAGGACCACGTCGCAAAGGGCAACGTAGCCGCAACCGGACGGCACGCCCGGGTAGTTCGATCGGGCCGTTTACCCACGCGTGCGTCGATCTTGCGAGAGCGTGACGCTCGCGAGTCGCACCCCGTCCATTCTGAGGAGAACCACGTGGCAGGCAAGTTCGAAGTGAAGGCGACCAAGTCCGGTCAGTTCATGTTCAACCTGAAGGCCAGGAACGGCCAGATCATCGCGACCAGCGAGCCCTACAAGACGAAGGCTGCGTGTCTCAACGGCATCGAGTCGGTCAAGAAGAACGCCCCCGAGGCGAAGACCGACGACCAGACGGTCTGATCGTGCCGGTCCACGGCCCGGCCCCGAGAGCTTTTGGGGCCGCGCCGGGCTGGGACCCACCTTCCCGACAGCGACCTTCGTCAGCACGTCGGTCAGCAAGCTCGACGACGACACCTTCGAGATGACCGGCGACTTCCGCGCCGGCTCCGAGGGCAAGGCCACCATCAACTGCTAGGACTGGGGCATCTCCTACACCGTCTCCTACACCGTCGCGCTCGAGACCGTCCACGGGCCGCGCACCCTTCCGGGGGCGCGGCCTTCGTCGTACCCGCTAGTAACGCGAAGCAGGGCCTAGCCTCACCGCCTGACGCCTAGGAAAGGGGTGCTGGTGTTGTCGACCTGGCAGCGAGTGCGCAAGGCGTCCTCCCGGCTGAGCACCGAGGCCGTGCAGCAGATGGATGCCCTGCCATGGTTTGTCAACCTCCCGCCGGCCCAGCGGGCCGACGTAGGGCTGGTGGTGCAGGCCGGCATCGGGGCCTTCACCAGCTGGCTGCAGGACGCGTCGACCGCGCC
>JAYTHM010000606.1:0-2607 GCA_043732645.1 Frankiales bacterium | reverse complement strand
ACGCCCAACCGGGCCTGGTACGCCGGACCTCCGGCTCCGTCATCTTGTGGCAGGTCGTCGCCCCCGCCTCGAGGTTGTCGGTGCTCGCGCCGACCCTGGCGGTGTCGGCGCTCGCGGGAGACCGTGCTCCGTCCTCCAACGCCCTGCGGGCCACCCCGCCAGCAGCGTTGGACACGGGCGCCGTGTCGGCCCGCGTGAGCCTGCCAGCCGGTCCGGCTGGCCGGCTGCTCGTGCTCGCTGATGCTGCCGACTCCCGTTGGCGGGCGACGCTCGACGGTCACGTGCTCGAGCGTCGTACCGCGTGGGGGTGGGGTCAGGCGTTTGTGCTGCCGACCCAAGGCGGTCATCTGGTCGTGTCCTACCGCGACGGCCGGACCAGCGCCCTGTGGGTGCAGGCCGCGCTGGTGGTCGTCGTGCTGGTCCTGTCGATCCCCGGCGGCCGCCGCCGTCGCGGGCTCGAGGACGGAGCAACCCTGGCGGACGAGGACGTTGCGCAGACCCGCTTCGTGCCGGTGGTGGCGCTGTGATGCCGGACCTGTTTGGGCAGACCGGGGTCTCCCGGCCGGGGCGGCGCGCTCCCGTCGGGGCCCTGGTCGTCGCCCTGCTCGCGGCCGCCGTCACCGTCGCTGGTGGGCTGTCGACCCGGCACGTACCCGCCTCGGCCCAGGGTTTGCAGGGCGACGCCTCCCAGGTTGGTGCCTCCCAGGTTGACGTGGTGGGGGCCACCGCGGTGTGTCCCGACCTGCGCCAGGTGCCCCGGCTGGGCATCACCAGCCGGGTCAGTGTGGGGGCCGCACCCCTGTCGGGTGCCCCCACCGCTGGCGCTGGCCCGACCCCAGGCAGCGGGTCTCTCCAAGCGCACCCCAACGGCGCGCCGACGACCGCGCAGGTCCTTCCCGTCAAGGCCGCTGGTCAGGTCGCGGTGGGTCTGGGCACGACCCTCGACAGGGATGCTCTCGTCGTCGCCGCGCAGGGTCCCCTGTCGGCGGGTCTCGAGGCCGAGCAGGTCACCCGCGCCGAGCAGGGTCGCAACCGTGGCCTGGCTGGGCTGCGATGCGATGTGCCCCGCACCGAGGCGTGGTTTGTCGGCGGTGGTACGTCGCTGCTCGACGAGACGACGTTGGTGCTGGTCAATGTCGACGACACCCCTGCGACAGTTGATGTCAGCGTCTTCACCTCCTCCGGCCCGGCCGACCCGCGGCAGGGTCAGGGCATCACGATCGCCCCGCACAGCCGGGTCCTGGTCGCCATGGACACCCTCGCGCCCGACCGACGCCTGCTCACCGTCCACGTGCACAGCCGGCGCGGCCGCGTAGCCGCCGGACTGCGCCAGTCGATGCTGTCCGGGAAGGTCCCGCTGGGAGTTGACTGGATCCCGCAGTCGGTCCCGCCCGCGACGACGGTGACGGTCCCAGGCGTCCCGGCGATCGTCGACTCCGGCACCCGCACCCTGATCCTGAGCAACCCCGGCACCGACGACACCGTCGTCTCCGTGCAGCTGACCACCTCCAACGGGCAGTTCGTCCCCGCCGGCCTGGACCAGGTCTCGGTCCCCGCCGGCACCAGCAGAGGCGTCAGCCTCGACGCGCCGGCAAAGACCTCGGACTTCGCTGTGCGCGTCAGCAGCCAGGGTGACCCGGTGCTGGCCAGCGTCTTCGTCCGCGATGCCCAGCAGGGGCCGGTTCGCGAGTTCGCCTACACCTCCGGCAGCCTCCCGCTCAGTGGCCCGGCGCTGCTCACCGACGTCGTCCTCAACCGGCCCACCGAGAGCACCTTGCTGCTGACCGCACCCGACGGTGACGCGACCGTGACGGTGTCGCCGATCCGGGTCCTCGGCACGACCGGCGCCCTGCCGGCCGCCAAGACGATCAAGGTTCCTGGCGGCCGGACGGTGGCGCTGAAGCTGTCGACGTTCTACCCCCCGGCGACCCAGATCCAGCTCGCCGTCGAGGTCCGCCCGCTCGCCGGGTCCGGTCCGGTCTACGCCGCCCGCTACCTGAGCGAGCGCGGCGCCCACGGGCCGCTGACGACCCTGCTTGACCTGCAGGGCCCCGCGCGGACGGTCACCCGGCCGGCCGTCGTCCAGGACCCCCGCATCGGGCGCTGACCGGTCGGCACCCCCAGCTCAGGGGGACCTCAGGGCGGGTCGACCACGTCCGGGTCCAGGCCGAACAGCTGCGCGACCTGGTCCACGACGACCTCGTGGATCAGCTCGGCCAGATCCTTGCGGTCGGTGGCCCGCGCCTCCAGCGGTCGCCGGTAGACGACCACGCGGGCCGGCGTTCCCGCGTCGGCCACCAGCAGGCGACCGAGCGGCACCGGCCCTCCGGCGGTCTCGTCGGCCACGACGCCCTCGTCCCACCCGGTCCCGGGCGGTGGTACGTCCTCGACGGCGAACTCCACGATCTCCAGCTCGGCTGCCCACCGCTGCTCCAGCTCGAGGATCACCTGGCGCACCAGGTCGTCGAACCGCTCTGACCTGCTCCGGGACAGCGGCATCCGGACTTCGGTGCCGTTGACGGTCACCGCGGGGGGCACCAGCTGGCCCCGGAGCCCCCGGCCGTGCCGCTCGCGCCGTCGTCCGGGGGGGTCTGCCACGCTCCTAGG
>JAYTHM010000605.1:0-8754 GCA_043732645.1 Frankiales bacterium | reverse complement strand
CCCTGCAGGTCGAGACGATGGGCCGGGGCACGGCTTGGCTCGACACGGGGACCTTCGTGTCGATGATGCAGGCCTCCCAGTTCATGCAGGTCATCGAGGAGCGGCAGGGCCTGAAGATCGGGTGCATCGAGGAGATCGCCTGGGAGCAGGGCTTCATCGACGACGCCGGCCTGAGGGCGCTCGCCAAGCCGCTCGAGAAGAGCGGCTACGGGCAGTATCTGCTTAAGCTTTTGAGCTGACACTCACTGCTGGGGCCGGCTGCCTGGGCTCAGCTGCCACCGGTGGTCGTGACCGGCGCCTGGGTCGTGCCCGTGGCGGTGCTGCGGGAGGACGTGCCGGTCAGGCTGCTCGGGGGGGTCGTGGCAGCGGTATGAGCAGTGCCGGCCGTCGAGGTGGTCGTGCCGGCCGTCGCTGACGTCGTGCCGTTCGCCGAGGCGAGACCCACGGTCGTGATGCCCGTCGCGCCGAGGGCGATCGCACCTAGGACCGTGCTGACGGTTCGGACGCGGCGGCGGGCCTGGTCGCGCTGGTCGGTGCTGCCTCGGTGCACACCACGGGGGCTGTCGCTGGGGGGGGCATTGAGTTGCATGTCCCCAACCTGCCCGCTGAGCCGTACAGAACCCTGAACGCAGGCTGGGCGTCTGCTGTGAGGCTCAGTCCTGCTGGAGACGGAGCGCCAAGGTGGGGCAGGCGGTGGCGGCGCGGCGGGCATTTCTGACGAGCTGTGCGGGCACGGTCTGGTCGTCGATGACCGGGTAGCCCCACTCATCGAGCGAGATCCACTCCGGTAGCAATTCGGCGCACAGCCCGTGCGCGGTGCAGTCGATGGGGTTGACGCGCACTCTCATACCGGCAGCACCGGGGCCCGCCGGATTCCGGTGCACGGGTGCCCGGAGCGGTGCCGGGCAACGTCCTTGGCGAAGACCGACAGCGCCGACAGGACGAAGCGGACCGCTCCGTCAGGATGTCGGCACGCACCCCGACCCGGCACGATCCCGAGCCAGCGGTCGAGGTGAGCCATTTGCTTGTCGTGCCACGGACCCAGGGCAAGGGCGCGTACGGCGGCAGCGATGGCGGGCAGTCCGTTGAAGCAGGGTCCGCACTGGCCGGCGTTCTGGTCCGCGAGGTAGGTCGCGACGCGGGAAGTCTCGAGCAGCCCGCAGGACCCGACCGGCAGGCTCAGCACGATGCCCGCACCGAGAGCCCCGCCGGCGGCCCGTAGGTCGCGGTGGGTCAGCGTCAGGTCGTGGACCTGGGCGGCCGCGATCCAGGTGCCGAAGTAGCCGCCGACGAGGACGGCCTGCAGGTCGCCCAGTGGCCCGAGCAGGTCGCGCACCGCCGTACCGGTCGGGACCTCAACGACGGTGCCGTTGACCGTGACCAGCGCGGTGCCAGGCTCTTCCGGGTCGCCAACCTCACGGAACCACTCCGCTCCGTGACGGGCGATCAGGCCCAGGTGGGCGAGGGTCTCGACGTTGTTGATGGCGGTGGGGCGCTTGCCGATGCCCTGCTCGAACGGCCGCGGAGGGGTGAAGGTCGGCTTCGAGACGCCCGTGTTCACGAGGTTGACGAGCGCTGACTCCTCGCTCGCGACGTAACGCACCGGGACCTCGTGCAAGGTGGTGCGGACCAGGTCGCGGCGCTCGGCCAGGGCCTTGCCGAGGATGGGAAGGGCGGGGCTGCCGGCATGCACGGCCAGGTGCGCCTCGCGGGCGCCGACGGCATGCGCGGCTGCCTGCAACCCGTCGAGGACCAGGTGCGGATGTGCCTGCATGAGGCGGCGGTCCTTGCCGCTCGCGGGCTCGCCCTCACAGCCGTTGCCGAGGACGACTGCCTTGCTGCCGGCCGCGACGGTCCGCAGCTTGCGCCCGGTCGGGAAGCCGGCCCCGCCCCGGCCGAGCAGGCCGCTGCGGTCGACCTCGTCGAGCAGAGACGGCCTGTTGCCCAGGCGCAGCTCGCCATGGGTGGCGACGTGCTCGGCGAGGGAGCGCCCGGTCTCGGTGAGCAGCCTCATCGGACGAGGCTTCGCAGCGGCCTCGGCGCGTTGTCCCCGGCGACGACCCGGACGCCGAGCGCCGCAGCGATCACGCCGGCACAGGCGATGTCGATCCAGATCCCGAAGCGGCCGTGCGCAGCGTCGGTGCCGGTGTTGAGGAAGTGCAGGAACGACAGGGGCCAGGCGGCGTACGACGTGTAGTGGATCCGCCGCCACAGGGTGGCGCTCATTCGCAGGCGCAGCAGGCTGCTGACGATCACCATCAGCGTCAGGTCGAACGCGATCGTCCCGAGGGCCACCCACAGGGTCCGGTAGTCGGACACGAAGGGAATCACGACCGCCCACCAGCTGATCGTCACGAAGCCGTCGACGATGGTCGTGACGATGTGCACGGCAAGGAACGCCAGGCTGAGCACAGACACGTTGCGGTGCAGGTTCTGCGTCGCGAACCGCGGCCAGGCCGGGGAGGCCAGCGCCCGGTGGGTCGCGGCGATGCCGAAGGCCATGCTCACCGTCAGGAGCACGAAGGCGGTAATGCCGGTACTGCGGGTCAGGTACCAGTACGGCGCCTGCGCCAGTGTCGGCGACGAAGCTGCTATCGATGCTGTGACGCTCACGTGGCGTCCTTCCCAGCCGGTAGCGGTGAGGGCCAGTCACCCACGCGCACCACTGTCCCACTCGACTCGACGAGCCGGGCGCTGAACCCGCGCTCGGCCAGCCAGGAGGGGGCGTCGGCACCCAACACGATCGCGGCCGTGCTGGCGACGTTGGCGAGCACGCAGGTGTCGGCGAGCACGCTCGCGGTCTGCCACGGTCCATCCGTCGGCATCCCGGTGCGGGGGTCGAGCAGGTGGTGCACGAGCCGGCCTCCGCGGGTCCAGCGACGGGCTCGGGTCCCGCTGGTGGCCAGCCCTCCGCCGTACAGGGTGATGATCTGGCCGGACTGGTCGGTCTCGTCGGGGTCAGCCGTATCGGTCACCAGGATCGGCCAGGCGTGCACCCCGGCGCTGGCGACGTCGCCGCCGAGGCTGACCAGGACGGCCTCGCAGTGCTGCCCCGCCGCCTCCGCGGCAAGGTCTGCGGCCAGGCCCTTCGCCGTGGCCCCGAGGTCCAGCCCGTACGGCGCCCTGACGCGGGTGCCCTCGACCGCAACCTGCTGCCACCCCCCGGGCTGACGGACGACGGTCACGGCCGGACCGTCGCGCAGGACGAGGCGGTAGGTGCGGTCGTAGCCGAGGTCGCTGAGCGTTGCCCCGACCGTCGGGTCGACCAGGCCGTCGGTCCACAGTGCAGCGTCCCGGGCGACCGTGACGCAGCGGGCGAATAGCGGTGACACCTCGGTCCAGGTGTCGGGCTGCAGCCGGGTCAGCTCGGAGTCCGCACGAAACCTGCTCGCGGCCAGGTCGATCTCGGCTAGAACCTGCGCGACGACGGCCCGGGCCTGCTCGAGGTGGTCGGTGACGACCAGCTGGACGCTGGTGCCGAGGGCCCGCCAGGTCGCGCCCTGCAGCCCCTGCTCAGCGGCTGCAGCGGCTTGGGCCTCGCCTCGGGTCAGGTGGGGCGTCATGGACACAGCCTCGCTCCTTCTGGTGGTTGGCGCACGAGGAGGACTCAGGTGACGGTGACGTTCTGGGTGCCCAGCAGCAGGGCGGTCCCGGACCGGTGGACGGTGTAGACCGACAGCACGTGCCCCCCGGCGGGTACGGCAATGCGCAAGGTGCCGTGGGCCCTGCAGCCGGCGAACCGGACGGGACCGTCGAGCAGTCCGCTCTCGGCGGAGGAGGGCAGGCGCAAGGTGTCGATCCCGAAGACGACGGAGCTGTCCGCGTCACCGGCCGCCGACCAGGTCAGCACCCCACCCGAGGCGACGGTCGTGGCGCTCAGGTGGAACGTCGGCCTGGTGCACGAACCGGCCGCGGGCACCCGACCGCCGTCCTGACCGGTCCGGAACAGCCCGACGCCCACGACCACGAGGACGAAGAGTCCGAGCAGCTTCTTGGTCGTGACCGTCCGGGGGTTGGGCGGTAGCGGCTCGAAGGCCGCCAGCTCCGGATCGCTGCGGCGGTACCCGAGGTCATACGGGTCGAAGGCCTCGGGCCGGTCCTTGCGTCGGGCCACCTACGCCGTCGGAGGCGCCGTCGGAGGTGCCGTCGAGGAGTCGGACGGTGGCTCGCCGATAGGGGGCGTAGAAGGCCCCACCTGCTGATGCTCGGACGGACCTCCGGGAGCGTCACCCGGCGTCGTACCGACCACCTGTGCACCGAGGTCGGGGGGACTGCCTGCCTGCGCCAGGGACGGGGTGTCGGCTCCGGCGGTGGCCTCGGGCGTGGCCAGCTCGGGTGCAGGAGCGCCTGCTCCGACGAGGGCGGGAGCCTTCAGCGACTGGACCAGGATCTGCGAGACGTCGAGGACCCGGACGTGCTCCTTGGCCTCGCCAGACTGCTGCTTGGCCGTCAGGGCGTCCGACAGCATCGTGATGCAGAACGGGCACGCCGTACTGATGATGTCTGTCTCGAGGGTAAGGGCCTCGTCGGTGCGCTCCACGTTGATGCGCTTGCCGATCTTCTCCTCCATCCACATCCGGGCACCGCCGGCACCGCAGCAGAAACCGCGCTCCTTACAGCGGGGCATCTCGGTGGTGGTGAGCCCCCGGATCGCCGACAGTATCTCGCGCGGGGGCGTGTAGATCTTGTTGTGCCGGCCCAGGTAGCACGGGTCGTGATAGGTGACGCTCTGGTCGACCGGCGTGATCGGGACCAGATGGCCCTCCTCGATGAGCTTGCCGAGCAGCTGTGTGTGGTGGACGACCTCGTAGTTGCCGCCGAGCTGGGGGTACTCGTTGGCGATCGTGTTGAAGCAGTGCGGGCAGGTCGCAACGATCTTGACGTTGTTCTCCCGGGTCGCGCCAACGCTGTTGAGGACCTCGATGTTCTGCTGTGCCAGCATCGAGAAGACGAACTCGTTTCCAAGGCGGCGGGCGGGGTCCCCCGAGCAGGACTCCTGCGAACCCAGGACGGCGAACTCGACGCCGGCAATGTGGAGCAGCTCGGCGAACGCGCGGGAGACCTTTTTGGAGCGGTCCTCGAGGCCACCGGCGCAGCCGACCCAGAACAGGTACTCGACGTCGTCGGGGATGGTCCCTTCGACGACACGGACGTCGAAGGACAGTCCGTCCATCCAATCGGTCCGGGAGGAGTTGTTCATGCCCCACGGGTTGCCCTTGCTCTCGAGATTGCGCAGCATCACGCCAGCCTCGGACGGGAAGGCGGACTCGATCAGGACCTGATAGCGGCGCATGTCCAGGATGTGGTCGACGTGCTCTATGTCCACGGGGCACTGCTCGACGCAGGCGCCGCAGGTTGTGCAGGACCACAGGACGTCGGGGTCGATGACCCCGCCCTCCGCTGCGGTACCGACGAGCGGGCGCTCGTACTGCGCCTTGGTGGAGCCCATGATCCGGCCATAGCCGGACTCGGGGACCTCGTGGCCCTCGATGACGTCGGTGGAGGCCGCCTCGAGCACCTTCTCCTTGTCGCCCGCGAGCAGGTAGGGAGCCTTGGCGAACAGGTGGTCGCGCAGGTCCATGATGAGGATCTTGGGAGACAACGGCTTGCCGGTGTTCCAAGCGGGGCACTGCGACTGGCAGCGCCCGCACTCGGTGCAGGTGGCCATGTCGAGCATGGCGGACCATGTGAAGTCCTCGACCTTGGAGACGCCGAACACGTCCTTCTCCGGATCGGCGTTCTCAAAGTCGAGGACCTTGCCGTTGCTCATCATCGGCAGCAGCGCGCCGAGCGAGACTTTGTCGGGGTCGCGCTTGGTGGAGACGTTGATCGGCGCCAGGAAGATGTGCAGGTGCTTGCTGTAGACGACGATCACCAGGAAGCCGAAGATCACCGCGATCTGGGCCAGGATGAAGACGGTCTCGAGCACCAAGTTGGCGTCGTGGCCGAGCGGTTGCAGCGCCTTCGCGACGAGGTTGGACGTGAACGTCCACCCGGGGTGGTCCCGGTAGGGGAACGTCCCGTTGTTGATCTGCGGGCCACGGTAGGCGAACAGCGTGATCGCGACCAGGCTGATCATGCCCAGGACGAGCCAGGCCGGTCCGGTGTGCGAGCCGTAGAAGCGGCTCGAGCGTTCGATCTTGGCGGGATCGTTCTTACGTCGGATCCAGGCGAAGGTCGCCAGGCTGACCAGAAGCAAGGTCCCGATCAGGTCCTCGAGCAGTCCGACGGCGCGCCACTGGCCGATGACCGGAATGTAGAAGTTCGGGTCGAACAGCGCGCCAACAGCCTCGATGATCGTCAGCGTCAAGATGATGAAGGCCCAGAACGTCACGAAGTGGGCGATGCCGGGGACGCTCCACGTGAGCAGCCGCTTCTGGCCGAAGACCTCGACGAACTGCAGGCCGATCCGCTTGTTGACGCCCTTGAGACGGCCCGGGCTCGGCTGCCCACTGCTGATGAGCTTGAACAAGAACAGCGCGCGCCGGCCGGCGATGGCCAGGCTGATCGCCATGATCCCCAGACCGACGACAAGTCGGATGATCTGGTCGGTGTCCAACGCGTTCCTCCTGTGGCGGTGTGCCCTGAGCTCGTCGTCTCGGGTGCGCCTGCACGACTGCCCGCGAGCCTATGCTCGCGCTGGCATAAGCGTACGGCGGGACCAGAAGGTCTGCTACTCGTGGGTAACGTGATCGTTGGGCAACCCGACTGTCACACGACGGAGCTGAGCAAGTAGCCGCCGAGCTGCCACAGGAGCCTCCCGATCAGTACGGTCAGGGGGTAGGCCAGCAGCAGGGCGAGGACCAACGCGAGCAGTCTGGTGCCCAGGTGGGGTCCGCCGTGGTGGGAGCGCAACTCGCGAAGCACCAGCGCAGCCTCCCACGAGTTGTCCGGGCAAGCGGGCCGGAACCCACGGTTGAGTCGGGAACACTCAACCTAGGTGAATGGTTGTGGCAGGTATCAGCTAACCTGAGCCCACTGCACTCACGTACCGACATCGAAGGATGAACCCCCATGGCACGAGCGGTCGGCATCGACCTCGGCACCACCAACAGCGTCGTCAGCGTCCTTGAGGGTGGTGAGCCCACCGTCATCGCCAACGCCGAGGGATCGCGGACCACCCCCTCCATCGTGGCCTTCGCCAAGAACGGCGAGGTCCTCGTCGGCGAGGTCGCCAAGCGTCAGGCCGTCACCAACGTCGAGCGGACCATCCGCTCCGTCAAGCGGCACATGGGCACCGACTGGACCTTCACGTTGGAGGGAGAGTCCCCGGCCAAGACCTTCACCCCCCAGCAGATCAGCGCCTTCGTCCTGCAGAAGCTCAAGCGCGACGCCGAGGCCTACCTCGGTGAGCCCGTCACCGACGCGGTTATCACCGTCCCGGCGTACTTCTCCGACCACGAGCGCACGGCGACGAAGGAGGCTGGCGAGATCGCGGGCCTCAACGTCCTGCGCGTCGTCAACGAGCCGACCGCTGCCGCCCTTGCCTACGGCCTGGACAAGGGCGACAAGGAGGAGACCATCCTGGTCTTCGATCTCGGTGGTGGCACCTTCGACGTGTCGCTTCTCGAGATCGGCGACGGTGTCATCGAGGTCAAGGCGACCTCCGGTGACAACAAACTCGGTGGTGACGACTGGGACAACAAGCTGGTCGACCACTTGGTCAAGACCTTCAGTAACCAGAACGGCATCGACCTGTCCAAAGACAAGATGGCGATGCAGCGGCTGCGCGAAGCGTCGGAGAAGGCCAAGATCGAGCTGTCCTCCAGCCAGGCGACCTCCATCAACCTGCCTTACATCACGGCCGGCGCCGACGGTCCCCTGCACATGGACCTGCAGCTCACCCGCGCGGAGTTCCAGAAGCTCACACAGGACCTGCTCGACCGCTGCAAGGCGCCCTTCCACAACGCGATCAAGGACGCCGGCATCCCGCTGGGCAACATCCACCACGTCGTCCTGGTCGGTGGCTCGACCCGCATGCCGGCCGTCGTCGACCTGGTCCGCGAGCTGACCGGCGGCAAGGAGCCCAACAAGGGCGTCAACCCCGACGAGGTCGTGGCCGTCGGCGCCGCGCTGCAGGCCGGTGTCCTTCGCGGCGAGGTCAAGGACGTCCTGCTCCTCGACGTCACCCCGCTGTCCCTCGGCATCGAGACCAAGGGCGGCATCATGACCAAGCTGATCGAGCGCAACACCACGATCCCGACCAAGCGCTCCGAGGTCTTCACCACGGCTGATGACAACCAGCCGTCCGTGCAGATCCAGGTTTACCAGGGCGAGCGCGAGATGGCGGCCTACAACAAGCGGCTCGGGATGTTTGAATTGACCGGCCTCCCGCCGGCCCCCCGTGGCGTGCCGCAGATCGAGGTCGTCTTCGACATCGACGCCAACGGCATCGTGCACGTCTCCGCGAAGGACCTCGGCACCGGCAAGGAGCAGTCGATGACCATCACCGGCGGCTCGGCGCTGCCCAAGGAGGACATCGAGCGGATGATGAAGGAGGCCGAGCAGTACGCCGAGGAGGACCACAAGCGTCGCGAGGAGGCCGAGACCCGCAACCAGGCCGAGGCCCTCGTCCACCAGACGCAGAAGTTCCTCGCCGAGAACGGCGACAAGCTCCCCGCCGAGGGCAAGGCCGACGTCGAGGTGGCGCTGACCGACCTGACCGGCGTGCTTGGTGGCAGCGACATCGCCGCGATCCGCGAGAAGTCCGAGACCCTCGCGAACAAGAGCCAGGAGCTCGGCGGCGCCCTGTAC
>JAYTHM010000604.1:0-2611 GCA_043732645.1 Frankiales bacterium | reverse complement strand
AGCCTGGCGGGCATCAATGTCGTGGCCGCAGCCGCCAACGGCCGCGAGGCCATCGCCCTCGTCGCCGAACACCACCCCGACGCGCTGCTGCTCGACCTACACATGCCGGTCCTGGACGGCACCGAGACCGCTCGCATCCTCACCGACGAGCACCCCGAGGTGGCGATCGTGATCCTCACCACCTACACCGACGATGCCTCCGTGCTGGCAGCGCTACGCGCTGGCGCCCGCAGCTACCTGACCAAGGACGCCGACCGCGCCGACATCGCCCAGGCGCTGCGCAGCGCGGCCACCGGCCTCGCCGTGTTCGACCCCGCCGTGCACGCCGCACTGCTGGGCGCCATCCACGACCAACCCACACCGCCGGCTACCGCACCCGACGGGCTCACCCCCCGCGAGATGGAGATTCTCACCCTCATAGGCCAGGGACTGACCAACCCGGAGATCGCGGCCACCCTGTTCCTCAGCCCACACACCATCAAGACCCACATCAACAGGGTCTTCACCAAGACCGGCTCACGGGACCGCGCGGCCGCCGTGCGCTACACCCACGCCCACAACCTGCTCTAGGCGGCTCGGTTGACAGTAGGAGCGTTCCCTACCCCACCTGCACACGCAGGCCGCGCCGCCACCCTCAGCCTCGAAGTCCATCGTGGTGCGCAGATGACGGCACTCCACCCACCCGCACCGGGGCCGCACAGGGCTGTCCGAGCCAGGATGATCGGATAGCGGCGCGAAAGCTCCGACGGCCACCTGTGGCCGAAGTGCCGCCGCGAGGCGACGACCAACTGGATCGCACCCCTGCAGGACGGTTTTGCGTCTCGTGGGGCGACTGGAGCTCGCGACCCTCGTCCCGGCCGTCATCCGCAGCCCGCTCACGGACCTCGACACCACCGGCGACACCCCCCGCACCGGCACCGCCCAACACCAATTCCTCGACATCATCTTCGACGGTTGACCTTGCGACGGCTACCCGGCTCCACACCAGAGACTGCTGCTCTGGAGCCAGGTGCGGATGGACAGGACGTGTTCTGCCGTGCGTTCCAGCGGCAGCCAGTGTCCGGCAGGCAAAGTCGTCACGGTGAGGTCTGCGCAGGCCGCACGCATCGGGTCACCCTGGCGGTTGTCGGTGATGCTGCAGATCGGGTCCCATTCGCCGTTGACGAACAGCACCGGCTGCGACAGCCGGCCGGCCTCCGGTGCCGTCCGTGCGAAGGCGGTGTTGGCGTCGTCGTTGGTGTACCACGCAGAAGGGGGGCGGAAACCTTGAGCCGTGAACGCCCGGACCAGCACGTCGAAGTCTGCCCTCGGCCAGAGCGCGGGGTCGGCTCGGGTCGGCGGTGCGCGGTGCGCGGCGCCGAAGCGCCCTCCGTGGCGCGTGACCGTCGCGGTCGGGGAGATCGTGCCGATGTCGACCGGGCTGCCGGATCGATAGACTGAGGCGAGTGTTGCGGAGCGGTCTGCGTCGAGGTCCGTCACCGCCGACTCGAAGTGCTTCGCGTAGTAGCGGTAGTAGTCCCACTGGCCATCCGGGTACTGGTCGGCGGGGTAGAGCGTTCGATCGACCAGGGGCACGAGCGTGGCCAGGCTGTTTGCGTCGGGGAAGTACGCCCACGAGGTGAGCACGACTCCACGGCTGCGCTCGGGCTCGTGCGCGGCGAGCGCGCCGACCACAGCGCTGCCCCAGTCGTGACCGACCCAAATCGCTGGTGTGCCGCCGAGGTGGTCGTGGAGCTCCGCCATGTCCGCCACGGCTTCCTCGACTGTGTAGGCATCGTTGGGTGCAGGGGCGGACGATCCGCCGTACCCGCGCAGATCAGGGGCGATGCAACGCCAACCATCGGCGGCGAACGCGTCCATCTGTGCGCGCCACAGCAGGCCGATGCCCGGCCAGCCGTGAAGGAAGATCATCAGCGGCCCGTCGCCCGGCCCGCACTCGAGGTAGTGCGTCGTGTGGCGCGGTGTGCTGCATGTGTGTGACATCAACGCGCGGGTTGCGCCTGGCCCCGGCTTGTGTTCGACGATCCGTCTGCGCGCCCGGGCGACCCCCGCGGCCGTCGCGACCAGGACCAGCGCGACTTCCGACGCCCCGTAGGTGACAGCTGTCGGCTCGAGGCCGAACTTTTCCACGGCGAGCCCGGCCGCGAGCGCCGGCACACTGAACGCGACGTAGCTGGCGATGTACATCGTCGCGAAGACCTGCCCCCGTTGTTCGGCGGGTGCGACTTCTCCCAGCGCGTGGACAGCGAAGCGGAACGCCGCACCGAATCCGAGCCCTGCGACCACCGATCCGAGAACGTAGAGCGGCAGCCCCTGCATCAACGTCCCCGCGATCGTGAGCAGGACACCGAGGATGAGAGGCCCGTGGCCGAACCACTCGCGCAGGTGCGGCGGCAGGACCGCCGAGACGACGGCCCCGGACATCCCAGCGGCGAAGAACGTTGCGAGGACGGTGCCCACCACGAAATGACTGCGCACACCGAGGACGGTGCTGAGCACCGACGACCCGAGCGAGAGGTACAGCCCGGCGAGCGCCCACGTCGCGACAATCGACGGGATCAGGGCGAAAAGCGTTGGCCGCATGGCTGCGGGGAGCCCGGCGCTCGGCAGC
>JAYTHM010000603.1:0-2612 GCA_043732645.1 Frankiales bacterium | reverse complement strand
CTGGTGTCGGGTCGGTCGAAGTAGGCCAGAACGTCTTCGGCCCGCCTTTTCAAGGTCCGTCCGAGCGTGCGGAGCTCGGCGACAGCGGCCGGGACGTCATGGCTGACCGACGGGCCATTGCCCTGGACGGCGAGACCGTCCGGGGTGCCCGCACCCCGGACTTCAGCGGCACCGAACCTGGTCGCCGCGTTTGAGGACTACCGGGACCGTCTTCGGCCAGGTCGTGACCGCGGGCTCGGGCAACGAGATCCCTGCTGCCTGTGACCTTGTGAGCATCTTCGACCTGGACCAGTTGGTGGTGACCATCGACGCGATACACGCCCAGTACGACACCGCGACGCTGATCGCCACCGGCGGCGGGAACGAGGTGTTTGCCGTGAAGTCCAACCACGTGACCCTGCACCGTTAGGCACCTATGTTTGGGGGGTGCCTTCTTTCGATGTTGCGGTTTACGCGCGGATCTCCTCCGATGTGGGTGGGGAAGGTTTGGGTGTGGCCCGGCAGGAGGCTGATTGTCGGGCTCTGGCTGAGGGTCGTGGCTGGCATGTCTCCGACTGCTACATCGACAACGACGTCAGTGCGTACTCGGGTCGGCGCCGACCCGAGTACGAGCGCATGTTGGCCGACGTGGAGGGTGGCCACGTGGGAGGCATCGTCGCTTGGCATCCTGACCGTTTGCACCGTTCGCCCACCGAGCTAGAGCATTTCATCACCGTGGTGGAGCGGATCGGGTGCACGGTGGCCACGGTGCAGGCCGGGGAGCTGGACCTGAGCACTCCGTCTGGGCGGATGACGGCCCGCATCGTGGGGGCGGTCGCCCGTGGCGAGTCTGAGCACAAGTCGGCTCGTATTCGCCGAAAGTTGGAGCAGAACGCCATCGAGGGGCGCCATCATGGTGGGGAGCGCCCGTTCGGGTGGTGCGAGGATCGGGTGACGGTCCTGGAGGACGAAGCAGGGATCGTGCGGTACGCCGTGGCGGAGATCGCGGGCGGAGGCTCGTTGCGTGCGATCGCCCGCCACCTCGAAGCTACGGGTTCCCGCAATCGGGCCGGGACGCCGTGGACCGAGACCACGATCAGGAGCATGATTGTGCGCCCCCGCAACGTCGCGTTGCGCTCCTACAAGGGTGAGGTGGTTGGCCCGGGGCGGTGGGAGCCGGTGGTGGAGCGGGAGAGCTGGGACGCGGCGATGCGGGTGCTGACCCACCCGTCCCGGCGGAGCACGATCTCGCGCGAGCCCAAGCACCTGCTCTCGGGGATCGCCCGGTGCGGGGTGTGCGAGGTGTTGGTGCGTGCAGGGGGAACTGTTGATCGTCGCGGGGTGCGTCGCCGGGTGTACCGCTGCCCGGCGGGGCATGTCAGCCGGTCACAGGACCGGGTGGACGAACAGATTGTGGCGGTGGTGCTGGCTCGCCTTGGGCTGCCTGACGCGGTGGAGGTGTTCGCTCGGAAGCCGTGCGCGCTGGATGATCGGGACTACGGGGCGGAGGCGGAGGTGTTGCGTGTGAGGTTGGGTGACGCCGCCGAGGACTACGCGGCGGGTCTGCTGACCCGGGAACAGCTGCTGGCTGTTACGGCTCGTCTTCGCCCGCAGGTGCAGCGGTTGGAGGCCCAGATCCCCAAACCTGCACCCAACGCTCGCGATGTGCTGCACCTTGCCCGGGCCCCCGACGTGCCCGCGGCGTGGGAAGCGCTGGGCCTCGCCGCCCGGAAGATGGTGGTGGACACCCTGATGACCGTCACCTTGCAGCGTGCCGCCCGTGGCCCGGTCTACAACCCGAACACCGTGCGCATCCAGTGGCGGCAGGGATGAACCGGCGGGCCTGCGGCGCCCGGCGGGGCGGTCACGGAGACGGGCGTGCACTCGCCGAGCAGACGAGAGTTTCTGACTGTCGTATGTGCTTCTTACTTATTTCGGTGGCTCTCGAGAACTGAGCTGGCCTAAGCCCGGATCCGCCGTTGTTCACGGCGGCGCGGGTTGGTCCAGGATGATGTTGCTGCGCTGCCGGCACCCGCCGACCTTGCTGTCGAGGCTGCTGCTGTCGGGTGGGTGCGGTGGGCCAGAAGCAGCTGATAATCGAGCGGGCGCCGCAAGCGTCGCCCTTCGCCGCGCATCTCAGTAGGCCTAGTTGCGGTGTCCAGGGACGTTGTTCAAGTCTGAGGTGATGTGGGCCTGTGGTTGAGACGGGTGAGGACCTCCGGTTGTGAAGTGAATGGCTCTGTCAGCCTTGTGTGACGATTGTTTCGTTCCTCGCTCGGCTTCACTCAAGCCGACGGGTGCGTTCACCTCCTGCGTCGGTGCCCGCAGCTGGGCACCGTCGCCCGCTCGTCCCTCACGGCCGCCGGAGTTTTCCCCGGGCCGCCCGGCTTCGCCCAGGATGGGCGGCCACCGACCGGCAGGGGCCCGATGAACCCGGCCCGCCCACCCGGGTGATCCAAGCCTCGCTGCGTTCGGTCGCCTGCGGCGAGACCACCCGCCTGGGCGTGCCGGAACCCCCGCGCCGCCTCACTGGCGTTCGGCCCGATCGGCGGCCCCTGGCGCACGACGTGCTCGGGCGGCCCCGGGGTGAGGTTGGCAGGACACCTCCTGGCACCCACCGGGGTCGGGTTGGT
>JAYTHM010000602.1:0-2614 GCA_043732645.1 Frankiales bacterium | reverse complement strand
GCGAAGAACCAGGACACCCGCGAGCACGACATCGTCGACAGCGACGACTACTTCCAGTACCACGGCGGGATGGTCGCGGCGGTCCGCGCGATCACCGGCACCAGCCCCGAGGCGTACGTCGGCGACAGCGCCGTACCGGACGCGGTCAGGACGCGGACCCTGCAGGAGGAGACCCATCGGGTGTTCCGGGCCCGGGTCGTCAACCCGCGCTGGATCGCCGCGATGCAGCGGCACGGCTACAAAGGCGCCTTCGAGATGGCTGCCACCGTCGACTACCTGTTCGGGTACGACGCGACGGCGGGCGTCGTCGAGGACTGGATGTACGACAAGCTGACGACCGAGTATGTCTTCGACGAGACCAACCGGGCTTTCATGAAAAAGAGCAACCCGTGGGCGCTGCGAGGTATCGCCGAGCGCCTCCTGGAGGCCGTTGACCGGGGCCTGTGGGCTGACCCCTCGAAAGAGGCTCTCGACGGTTTGAAGGCGACGTATCTGGAGCTCGAGGGAGACCTCGAGGCCTAACTACCCCGCGTGCTCTCCCTCGCCACCGTCTGACCCCCTTCGACTCAAATCCACACGGCCCAGGCCGTGTGGATTTGAGGTGAAGGGGCGGGTAGGGGCCGTGGGTCAGCCTGGTCAGGTGGGGTCAGGTCAGGGAGGGGGCGTCGCGGTCACCGGTTCGGGGCGGCCCCTCGGCCCTCAGCAGCGCCTGCTCGGCCTCGTCGTACAGGCGGGAGCGGATCAGGAAGCGGACCCCGCGAGGGGCTTCGAGGCTGAACCCGCTGCCTCGGCCGGGGACGACGTCCACGGTGAGGTGCGTGTGGCTCCAGTATTGGAACTGGGGACCGCTCATGTAGAACGGCGTGTCGTCCACGTCGCCCAGGTAGACATCCCGGCTGCCGACCCGGAACTCCGGCCGGGGATAGCACATGGGGGCGCTGCCGTCGCAGCAGCCGCCCGACTGGTGGAACATCAGCGGGCCATGTTCGCCCGCCAACGACGCCAGCAACTCGAGGGCTGCTGGCGTCGCGGTGACCCGCTCGAGGCTCAGAAGAAGCCCAGCTTGTTGGGGCTGTAACTGACCAGGAGGTTCTTGGTCTGCTGGTAGTGGTCGAGCATCATCTTGTGGTTCTCGCGGCCGATGCCCGAGGCCTTGTAGCCACCGAATGCCGCCCCCGCCGGGTAGGCGTGGTAGCAGTTCGTCCAGACCCGGCCGGCCTGGATCTCGCGACCGGCGCGGTAGGCGACGCTGCCGTCCCGAGACCACACGCCAGCACCGAGGCCGTACAGCGTGTCGTTGGCGATGCGCATCGCGTCGTCGAAGTCGGTGAAGGTCGTCACGGACACGACCGGTCCGAAGATCTCCTCCTGGAACACCCGCATATCGTTGGTGCCCTTGAAGATGGTCGGCTGCACGTAGTGGCCGCCCTCGAACCCCTCGACGGTACGACGCTCGCCGCCGCGGAGGACCTCGGCACCCTCCTGACGGCCGATGTCGAAGTAGCTCAGAATCTTCTCGAGCTGGTCGTTGGACGCCTGGGCGCCGAGCATGGTCGCGGGGTCGAGCGGGTTGCCGCGGGTGATGGCGTCGACGCGGACCAGGACGCGCTCCATGAAGGCGTCGTAGATCGACTCCTGGATGAGGGCGCGTGACGGGCACGTGCAGACCTCACCACTGTTGAGGGCGAACATAACAAATCCCTCGATCGCCTTGTCGAGGAAGGCGTCGTCGGCGGCCATGACGTCGGCGAAGAAGATATTCGGGGACTTGCCACCGAGCTCGAGGGTGACCGGGTTCAGGTTCTCCGAGGCGTACTGCATGATCAGGCGGCCGGTGGTGGTCTCACCGGTGAAGGCGACCTTGGCGACCCGGTCGCTGGAGGCAAGCGGCTTGCCGGCCTCGACGCCGAAGCCGTTGACGATGTTGAGGACGCCCTCGGGCAGCAGGTCGCCGATGAGCTGGGCAAGCAGCAGGATCGTGACGGGGGTCTGCTCGGCTGGCTTGAGCACGACGCAGTTTCCGGCGGCCAGGGCCGGCGCGAGCTTCCACGTCGCCATGAGCAGCGGGAAGTTCCAGGGGATGATCTGCGCGACGACGCCCAACGGCTCGTGGAAGTGGTAGGCGACCGTGTCGCCGTCGATCTCTCCGGCCGAGCCCTCCTGGGCCCGGATGACCGACGCAAAGTAGCGCCAGTGGTCCACGACCAGCGGCAGGTCGGCAGCCAGGGACTCGCGCACTGGCTTGCCGTTGTCCCACGTCTCGGCGATGGCCAGCTCCTGCAGGTTGGCCTCGATCCGATCGGCGATCTTGAGCAGGATGTTAGACCGCTCGGTCGCGCTGGTCTTGCCCCAGGCATCTTTAGCGGCGTGGGCCGCGTCCAGCGCGAGCTCCACGTCCTCGGCGGTGGAGCGGGCGATGCTGCAGTAGACCTCACCGGTGACGGGGGAGGTGTTCTCGAAGTACTGCCCCTTGACCGGGGGGACCCACTTGCCGCCGATGTAGTTGTCATACCGGGGGTCGAACGTGACGAGCGCGCCGGGTGTTCCGGGGTTCGCAAAGACCATGGGTCTGTCCTCCTTCGAGCGTGACGGCCGCACGGTCGCACGCCGTGGC
>JAYTHM010000601.1:0-8779 GCA_043732645.1 Frankiales bacterium | reverse complement strand
GGTCGCGTCTTTACACCCCTCCGCAGCGGTCTGCGGGACCCCTACCCCGGTCGCGCTGGAGATCATCCGCGAGATCGAGGGGCTGGCCCGCGGTCGCTACGCCGGCCCCGTCGGCTGGATCGATGCGACCGGTGACGGCGAGTGGGGCATCGCCCTGCGCTGCGGCGAAATCGACCCGCAGGACCCCAGCCGGATACGGCTGTTCGCCGGCTGCGGCATCGTCGCCGGCTCCGAGCCGTTCCGCGAGCTGGCGGAGAGCAACGCCAAGCTGGTTCCGATGCGCGACGCGCTCGGGAGCTAGCCGACCGCGTGGGCCACGGCGTCCCGCAGCCGCGCGTCGAGCGCGACCGCATCGGTGCGGTCGGTGCGGACCTCGACCACTCGCAGGCCCCCGGTCTCGCCGAGGGCCTTCGCCAGCTCCTCCCGGGTGCCCGCCCTCCGGTACGGCGTCCTCGTGGCCGCGCACAGCGCCTCGAGATCGGCGTGGTGCGGTGTGCCGAAGACCCGTTCAAACGACTCGGCGTGCTCCGGGCGACCCTGCTCGAGCAGCCCGAAGATCGCGCCCCCGTCGTTGTTGACGACCACGAACGTCAGGTCGGGACGGGGATCCTCAGGACCGATCACCAGACCGTTGGAGTCGTGCAGGAACGTAAGGTCACCCAGGAGCGCGAAGGCCTGCACTGCAGGTGATCTCGACGTCTCCCGCTGGTGTGCAAGGGCCGCCCCTACGGCCGTGGAGACCACCCCGTCGATCCCGGCCGCGCCCCTGTTCGCGAGCACCCGGACGCCCGGCTTGGAGCCGGCGAGGAACAGGTCGCGCACCGGCTTGGACGAGCCGACGACGAGCAGGTCGGCGGTCGCGGCCAGGACGGCTGCCGCAACGACCGGCTCGGTGAGGCCCGACGCGCCGAGCATGATGTCGACAGCCTCCCGGGCGGCCTCCCCCGCCTGCTCCCACCGTGGCAGCCAGGTCGGGTCGCTGCCCTCGGCACCCACCGTGGGGACAGCGCTCAGGACCCGGCTGGCCCGATGGGCGGGGTCGGGCCAGGTCCCCGCGGTCGCAACGACGTACAACGGTGCGGAGGCGACGAGCCGCCCGACGGCCCGGCTCAGCGTGTGCCGACCCACGACCAGGACGCGGTCCGGCAGGTGTTGCTCGAGCCACCCCGGGACGCCCAGCAGCAGCTCCACCGCGTCGATTCCCTCGACCCCGGACGAGGGCTCGGCGACAACCGGCCAGCCCCGTGACCCTGCGAGCACCGCGACCGCCCGGGCCGTGTCGACATCCGTGTCACCGACGACCACGACGGTGCGGTCGGGGAAATCGTCGACCGACGTGCCCGGCCGGGCCGACTCGCGGCTCGTCCACGGACCACCGCCCTCCCGTCCCGGAGCGACGTCACCGTCGACGGGGACCAGCGGGTCGCGGAACGCGACGTTGAGGTGCACCGGGCCCGGGTCTGCACTCAGGTCGCCCGCCGCCGCCGAGAGCGCTCGGCAGGTGAGGCCGCGCCAGTAGGCGTCCTGGCCGAGCTCGGGAGCGCCGACCTCGACGAACAACCGCACCGCATCGCCGTACAGCTTGACCTGGTCGACCGTCTGGTTGGCGCCGGTGCCGCGCAGCTCCGGCGGGCGGTCGGCCGTCAGGACGAGCAGCGGGGTGCGGGCATGGGAGGCCTCGAGGACGGCAGGGTGCAGGTTGGCGGTGGCCGTACCGGAGGTGGTGACGACCGGCACCGGCCGACCGGACGCCTTGGCCAGCCCGAGGGCGAGGAAACCCGCGGAGCGCTCATCGATCCGTACGTGCAGCCGGATCCGCCCGTCGCGGTCGGCGGCATGCAGGGCTAAGGCCAGGGGGGCCGAGCGGGAGCCGGGCGACAGCACGGCTTCCCTGACGCCGCCTCGGACCAGCTCGTCGACGAGGACACGCGCCAGCGCGGTCGAGGGGTTCACGCCGGTGATCCTCCCGCACCGAGCGCCGCGCAGCGCGCCAGCCGGTCACGCCACCAGCGCTCGCGCTCCGGCGACGCCTTCAGCTCCTCCAGCAACGCTGCCTCCGGTGTGACGCGACCCACCGCAATCGACCCCCCGTGGCCATCGAGGGAGTTGCGTACGACGTCGGCCGCCATCAGGCTGGTCGTTGCCAGACCGCAGGCGTAGGGAAGATCCGGCAGCGCCGCGGCCAAGGCGACGCCCGCGCTGATCCCGACGGAGGTGTCGAGGGCGCTGCTGACGACCACGGGGAGCCCGCAGGCCATCGCCACCTCCAGCGCCCTGGCGACCCCGCCCAGCGGGGCGACCTTGAGGACCACCACATCCGCGGCGCCAGCGACGGCAACCCGCACCGGGTCCTCGGCCTTGCGAACGCTTTCGTCAACGGCGATCAGGACCTCGATTCCCTGCTGGGCAAGGGATCGGCGTAGACGGACGAGGTCGTCGAGCGAGGTGCAGGGCTGCTCTGCGTACTCCAGGTCGAAGCGGCAGAGGGCCCGGAGCGCATCCGCTGCCTCCGCGACCGACCAGGCGCCATTGGCGTCGACCCGGACCTTGCCCGTCGGGCCAAGCTGGTCCCGAACGGCAGCGACTCGGTCGACGTCGTCCCGCAGTGCCTGCCCCGCCTGGGCAACTTTGACCTTGGCCGTCGTGCAGCCGGGGAAGCGGGCCAGCACGTCGGCCACCTCGTCGGCGGAGACGGCCGGGACGGTGGCGTTGACGGGCACGCTGGACCTGCGCGGGGCAGGCCAGCCCAGGGTGGCGGCCTCTACCGCCGCGGCCAGCCAGCGCGCGGCCTCGGCGTCGTCGTACTCCAGGAAGGGGGCGAACTCGCCCCAGCCGGCCGGGCCTTCGAGCAACAGCGCCTCGCGGTGCGTGACGCCCCGGAAGGGGACGCACATCGCGATCGAGACGACGTGCACCTCGAGGTCGGCTCCTAAGGTGGTCACGTGGACACCGTCTCAGAGAGCTTCGACCCGACATTGTGGCGGGAGGTCGAGGGGTTCGACTTCACCGACATCACCTACCACCGCGCGGTGTCCGCGGGGGTGGTCCGGATCGCCTTCGACCGACCCGAGGTGCGCAACGCCTTCCGCCCCGGGACCGTCGACGAGCTCTACCGCGCCCTCGACCACGCCCGGATGTCGCCGGACGTCGGCTGCGTGCTCCTGACCGGCAATGGCCCGGCTCCTAAGGACGGCGTCTGGGCGTTCTGCTCCGGTGGTGACCAGCGGATCCGTGGACGCTCGGGATACCAGTACGCCTCCGGTGAGACCGTCGAGACGGTCGACCCCGCCCGGGCGGGGCGGCTGCACATCCTCGAGGTCCAGCGGCTGATCCGCACCATGCCCAAGGTCGTCATCGCGGTCGTCAACGGCTGGGCCGCAGGTGGGGGTCACTCGCTGCACGTCGTGTGCGACCTCACCCTGGCCAGTGCCGAGCACGCGCACTTCAAGCAGACCGACGCCGACGTCGGCAGCTTTGACGGCGGCTACGGAAGTGCCTACTTGGCAAAGCAAGTGGGCCAGAAGTTCGCCCGGCAGATCTTCTTCCTCGGTGAGGTGCACAGCGCCGAGGACGCGTACCGGATGGGCATGGTCAACGCCGTCGTCCCGCACGCCGAGCTCGAGGCGAAGGCCCTCGAGTGGGGGCGGGTCATCTGCGCCAAGAGCCCGACGGCGCAGCGGATGCTGAAGTTCGCGTTCAACGCCGTGGACGACGGGATGATGGGCCAGCAGGTGTTCGCCGGGGAAGCGACGCGGCTGGCGTACATGACTGACGAAGCCGTGGAGGGGCGCGACGCGTTCCTGGAAAAGCGCGACCCCGACTGGTCGTCCTACCCCTACTACTTTTGAGCGTGCGCCGCCTCGTTGCGGTCCCGGCGGTACCCGGGCCCGAGTTGTACCAGGCGCTGTGGGCCGCGATCGAGGGTTCCGGACCGGCAGTCCTGCCCGTGTCGACCGACCCGGCTGAGGCAGTCCACGTCCTCACGGCACTACAGCCGGAGCTGCCCGTCGAGCAGGACGTGTGCCTGGTCGTACCGACCTCCGGGTCGACAGGCGAGCCCAAGGGGGTGCTGCTCACCGCCGACTGCCTGCTGGCCTCCGCTCGGGCGGCCATGACGTACCTGGGCGGTCCAGGCTCGTGGTGGCTTCCGTTACCGGTGACGCACATCGGTGGGCTGCAGGTTGTGCTCCGCTCCTTGCTGGCGGGGGCCGAGCCGCGCCTCGGAGCGCTCCCCCGGGAGGCCACGTACTGCTCGCTGGTCCCGACCCAGCTGCGCCGGCTGCTTGTCACGCACCCGGCTGAGCTGGCCTGCTACGAAGCGGTGCTGCTCGGCGGAGCGGCCGCGCCCCCAGACCTCCTCGACGCGGCTCTTGCCGCACGGGTCCGCGTCGTCACGACGTACGGGATGTCAGAGACCAGCGGCGGGTGTGTGTATGACGGAGTGCCGCTGCCGGGTGTGTCGGTCGACGTGGCCAACCAGATCGTGCTTTCCGGGCCCGTCGTCGCCCGGGGCTACCGCCTGCGCCCGGACCTGACGGCCGCATCCTTCGCCGGTGACTGCTTCACGACCGCCGACCTCGGACAGATGGTCAACGGACGGCTGCACGTCCTGGGCCGCGCGGACGACCTAATCGTGACGGGCGGCGAGAAGGTGGCCCCGCTCGCCGTCGAGGCGGCGCTGGCCGGTCACCCGGCGGTGGTCGACGTGGTGGTGGTGGGGGTCCCGGACGCCGACTGGGGATCGCGGGTCGTCGCCGTGGTGGTGCTGCGCGCAGGCCTGACTTTGGGGGACGCCCGCGACGTCGTGGCTGCGGCCGTGTCCCGCGTCGCCGCGCCGCGCGAGCTGGTGGTCGTGGAGGCGCTCCCACAGGTCTCGGGCGGCAAGGTGGACCGAGCCGCGGCTAGGCTGCTGGCTTTCGACGCTGTTGCTCACGCTGCGGCAGCAGATCCGGAACAGGGGCCATGACGACTGCGGCGCAGTGGCTCGAAGGGGCGCGACCGCGCACCCTCCCGGCAGCGCTGTCGCCCGTTCTGGTGGGCACCGGAGCAGCGGCCGCAGCCTCCGGCGTGCGCCCCCTTCGAGCCCTCCTCGCGTTGCTCGTGGCCTTGGCACTGCAGGTCGGCGTCAACTACGCAAACGACTACAGCGACGGGATCCGGGGGACCGACGCCGTCCGGGTCGGGCCGCTGCGGCTGGTCGGCTCCGGCGTGGCCCGGCCGGCGGCTGTCCGTACGGCTGCCCTGTTCTGCTTTCTCATCGCGGCCTTCGCGGGGCTCGCGCTGGCCCTGCTCACGTCACCGTGGCTGGTGCTGGTCGGCGCCCTCGCCATCCTGGCTGCCTGGGGCTACACGGGCGGCAAGAACCCCTACGGCTACCGGGGACTGGGTGAGATCTCGGTCTTCGTCTTCTTCGGTCTCGTCGCAGTCGTCGGAACGACCTATGTGCAGGTCGAGCGCATCACCGGCCTCGCTGTCGTCGGCGGGATCGCCAGTGGTTGCTTGGCCTGCGCCATCCTCGTCACCAACAACCTCCGGGACATCCCGACCGACAGCACCACCGGGAAGCAGACCCTCGCGGTCCGCCTCGGAGACAGCCGCAGCCGGTTGCTTTACGAAGCCCTGCTCGCTGCGCCCTTCTTCGCCGTCCTGCTGCTGGCACCCTTCTGGCCGGCGGCGCTGCTTGCGCTGTTGGCCCTCCCCCTCGCCCTCGGCCCCTTTCGCCTGGTCCGCGGGGGCGCGGTCGGTCGCGACCTCATCGCAGTCCTGCAGGCCACCGGCAAGCTCCAGCTCCTCTACGGCGCCCTGCTCGCCACCGGCCTCGCCCTGTCCTAACCCCGTGCCATGGCCCCCCCAAAAGACGGCAAGCACCCCTCCCCCGGACCAGGGTCGACCTCAGTGCGACAGCGGGGTGACCGTCGGGGTGACGCCGCACGGGTGCGTCATGGCTTGCGCCACACGGGGATGTGCTGGGAGCTGGTGAAGTCCAAGGGCATGCCGTGCCAGTCGCCGAAGCGGGTTTCCAGCACCAGCCCCGCGAGGCAGGCCATCAGGTCGCACTCGCTCGCCCACAAATCCGCCTGCGACCTGAGCTGGGCGAGCGACATCGAGCCCGGCACCGTCGAGCAAGCAGCTCGTACGGCGCGGCTGCCGGTCGTCGAGGCCCACGTCGCCCTGATGCCGGACGCGCACGTGGGTGTCGGGAGCACGGTCGGCTCGGTCATCCCGACCCGTGGAGCGATCATCCCGAGCTGCGTGGGGGTCGACATCGACTGCGGCATGGTCGCCTCCGAGACCAGCCTCACCGGCAGGCAGGAGGTCACAACGACGACCCAGTTAGGCACCTTCGGGTCGGGCAACCACTTCGGTGAGGTCTGCCTGGGCGGGCGCGACCGGGTCTGGACGGTGCTGCACTCCGGTTCGCGGGGCATCGGCAACCAGCTCTCGGTCAAGCACATCGAGGCGGCGAAGGGCCTGATGAGGGAACGCTTCATCAGCCTCCAGGACCCCGACCTGGCCTACCTCGTGCAGGCAGAGCCGAGCTTCGAGGCGTACATCGCCGACATGCTCTGGGCACAGTCCTACGCGATGGGGTCCCGGACGGTCATGCCGCAGCAGCTCCGGCAGTCGCTGTTCGAGGTCGTCGGGTCCGGTGAGCACGTCCGCACCATCAACTGCCAGCACAACTTCACGCAGCTCGAGCATCACCACGGCAAGGAACTCTGGATCACCCGTAAGAGGGCGATCAAGGCCGCGGCGGGCGACGAGGGCGTGATCCCGGGCAGCATCCGGACGCGCTCCTACGTGGTGTGGGCAAGGGGTCCGCGGCGTCGACCCACTCCTGCTCGCACGGGGCGGGACGCCGGATGTCGCGCGGGCAGGCACGGCGCGAGCTCACGGTCGACTCCCTGCGTACGGCGCTGACGGGTCGTTCCTGGAACGCGGACGCGGCCCAGAAGCTCGTCGACGAGCACCCTTCGGCGTACAACGACATCGATCAGGTCATGGCCGCCCCGGCCGACCTTGTCACCATCCAGCACACGCTTTCCCAGGTGTTCAACGACAAGGGCGTCTGAGGGACGGCCCCGCCAGCTCAGGCGGGGCCATCGCCCTTGACGGCCTTCGCCAGCGACGTTGCGACCGCCGTAAGGTCCGACGGCACGAACCACACCTTGTTCGCCTGCCCGTTGGCGATCTCGGGGAGCTTGTCGAGGTACTTGAACGCCAGCAGCTTGTCGTCGAGGTTGGCGGCATGCAGGGCGTCGTAGACCGTCTTGATCGCGGTGGCCTCTCCCTCGGCGCGCAGGACTGCGGCCTCGGCGTCGCCGCGGGCTGCGGTGACGGCTGCCTGCGCACGACCCTCCGCCTGCAGGATCGCACCGGCCTTTTCACCCTCGGCCGTCAGGATCGTCGCGCGCTTCTCCCGGTCGGCCCGCATGGACTTCTCCATGGCGTCCTTGATGCTCACCGGCGGCTCGATGCCCTTGATCTCCACCCGGGCGACCTTGATGCCCCACTTGCCGGTGGCCTCGTCCAGGACCGCGCCGAGCTGGCTGTTGACGGTCTCCCGGCTGGTCAACGACTCCTCGAGCGCCAAGTTGCCAACGGCGTTACGCAGCGTCGTGACGGCGAGCTGCTCGATGGCCTGCAGGTAGTTCTGGATCTCGTAGGTTGCCGCGCGGGGGTCGGTGACCTGGAAGTAGATGACCGTGTCGATCCCGACGACCAGGTTGTCCTTGGTGATGACCTGTTGCGGCGGGAACGTCACCACCTGCTCCCGGAGGTCCAGCGACGGTCGCAGGGTGTCCACGAACGGGACGATGAGGTTGAGGCCCGGCTCCAGCACCCGCTGGTAGCGGCCGAAGCGCTCGACTACCCGCGCCGTCGCCTGAGGCACCACCCGCACGCCGCGCGAAACGACGGCGAGCACGACACCAACCAGGACCAGCGAGACGATCAGGGCTTCCATCTAGAGCTCCTCAGGGGACACGACGACGGTGGCGCCGTCGATCGAGTTGACGACGACGGAGGTCCCGACGTCATAGGTCAATCCGAGGATCAGCGACCGCGCAAGCCAGGACTCGGACCCGATCGTCACCCGACCAGGACTGCTGCCTACGGCCACTGTCACCACCGCGCGGCGTCCCACCATCGCCGCCGTCCCCGTGGCCAGGCTCGGGCTCCGGCGGTGCAGCCGCTCGAAGGGCCGGACGAGCATGTAGCCCCCGGCGGCCGACGCCCCGAAGACCGCGACCTGCCCCGCGAGCGGCAGGCCCACGGCCGCGGCACCGGCCGTGACCAGCGCGGCCCCCGCCAGGAGTCCGAGCACCAGCGTGAGGGTGAGCAGCTCGGCGACCAGCAGGCCACCTGTCAGGACCAGCCACACCACCCAGTCGGACACCTCCTCAACCTAGGCGAAAGCCGCGTGACGCGCACCGCCTCCACAGCGAGGCCGCTCCCACAGTTCTCGACCCTGGGCTCTCAGCCCTTGGCCTCGGACCACCGCTGTACGACGGCGACGTCGGCAACGAACCGCACCCCCGATCCACGGGCCCAGTGGCCGGCGGTCCGCTCGAGCGCCCCGTGCAGCAGGGCGACGGCGGCCTGCGCCTGCTCTGCGGGCACGTGGAGCAGCAGCTCGTCGTGCAGGCAGAGCACGATCCGACCGTCGCCCAGACCGTTCCGGACCGCCGCAGCCCACGCCTTGAACAGCTCGGCGGCGGCGCCCTGAACGACCGCGTTGCGGGCGTAGCGGCCCACCCCCCCGGTGCCGACTCGCACC
>JAYTHM010000600.1:0-2620 GCA_043732645.1 Frankiales bacterium | reverse complement strand
CGACGACGCGACCTTCGCCACGAAGCCGGAGCTGGCGATCCGGATGCTCACCCGCGCTCTGGACGCCGGGGTGCCGGCCAGCTGGGTGACAGGCGATGAGGTCTAGGGCCTGCACCCTGGTCTGCGCACGTTCTTGCAAGAGCGCGGGATGTCGTACGTGTTGTGCGTCGCGAGCAACCAGTGGGTGTGGGTCGACACGCAGGAACCGGGCCGCGCTGGCACCGAACTCGGTCGCCAGCAGCTGCAGGTGAAGACCCTCGCCGCGAGCGTGTCGCCCCGGGCGTTCAAGAAGATCTCCGCTGGCAAGGGCTCGAAGGGCCTGCGGATGTACTCCTGGGCCCGCACCCCGGTCCACCTACCCGGGCATGCTGGCGACCAGCCGAAGGCGGGCTGGCTGATGATCCGGCGCGGCCTGACCGACCCCACTGACTGCGCTTACTACCTGTGCTCAGCCCGGGTCGGGACCACCCTGGCCACCCTGGTCGCGGTCGCCGGGAAACGCTGGGCCATCGAAGAAACTTTCCAGACAGGCAAGGGAGAAGTCGGCCTGGACCACTACCAAGTGCGCCGCTACGACGGCTGGTACCGACATATCACCCTCGCGATGTTCGCTCACGCCTTCCTCACCGCCACCCGCGCCGCCAGCGCGGGAACAGGGGGGCACCAGACACCGCCAAAGACCTCATCCCGCTCACCGTCCCCGAGGTCCGCCGGCTCCTCAGCAAGCTGATCTGGAACCGTCCCACCACCCCGACCGCAGTGCTCCACTGGTCAACCTGGCGACGGCGTCACCAAGCCCGCGCCCGACGGTTCCACTACGCCGCCCGCGGCGCCTCGCCATAAGTGCGGCTGTAGTACTAGCTGCCACCACGGCCAAGAGCTCGGTGCGCGGTACGGCCGAAGACTGAGCCCGGATCCACCGTCGAGTGATGGCGTCATGTTCCGGATTGCTTGTTGATCTTGTTCACGGTGTTGGGCGTGGGGCAGCTGCCGGTCTGGCCGGCTTGTCCACTTCGTGTTCCGGGTCGGGGCCTGGTTGGCCGGTTGGTCAGGGTGTCGTGGGCCGGGGTGGCGCGCCCATGGTGAGGTCCCAGAGTTACTCCCAGCCGGGCTGCCACGGCCAACGTTGGGGTAGGTGCAGGACGAGCATGCGGGCGGAGTGGGCCAGCCGCGCCGGCACGTTGATGAGTTGGGCCCGCAGCGTCGCGGTGGTCGCGCGGGCGTGGAAGGCCGACGCGAGGCAGCCGGCTGCGCGGGTGAGGTTGAACGCCATCGCGGCGAGCACCAGCCAGGCGCTGTTCGCCATGAACGACCCTGAAGGTAGATGGGCCATCGGCCCGGCTTTCAGGTCGGCGATGACCTGTTCGATGATCGCGTGTTCGCGGTGGCTGTTCTCGGCCTGGACCAGCGTCAACGGGCTGTCGGTGAAGACCGCGTGGTAGCGATAGACCTCGAACAGTTCCTGCTGCTGGGCAGTCAGGGTCTTGCCGGTCTTGCCGGTCTTGCCGGGCTTGGGTTTGCTGATTGGGTTGAGGCGCTTCACGCGGCGTACGAGCAGCCGGCCGGTGACCTGCTCACCCTTGCGACGGCTGGTGAACGCGGTGAGGGGGGTCTCGGTGATCTCCGCGTCAGAGACCAGCCGTTGCTCTTCGTTGTCCCAGACCGCGTTTGGGTAGGTGATCGGCGTCCAGGCGTCGTCGGCGATCTGGGTGATTGCCTGACGCACGGCCGGGTTCATCCGGGCGGTGATCGAGAAGCGCACATTCGCGCGGCGGGCAGTTGCGATCACGTCGTGGGTGTAGAACGCGCTGTCCGCGCGGAGCACGATCAGGCCCTGGCCGGCCGGTCCGCCAGCACCGCAGGCCTTGGTGGTTTTGAGCGCGTCGGCGACCAGCCGTGGGGCGCCCCGGGCGGAGTTGGCCTTTCCGGCTCGTAGCCGGGTCGCGCAGATCACCGGCCGAGAGAGCGGCGTGCTGACGGTGGCGACCAGCGCGTTCAGGCCCTTCACCCCGGAGTAGCCGAACCCGGCGCCTTGCTTGGCGTAGCCGTAGGTGGCCCTGATCGTGTCATCCACATCGACCCAGGTGAGCTGGTCGGCACCGGCCAGCAGCGGCGTCTGGGCGGTGAGCTCGGTGAGCAGGCTCGCAGCGACGCTGTCGAGCTGCCGGACGTGGCCGAAGGTGAAGGTCCGCAGGAACGTCCCGAACGTCGACGGAGCCCGGACACCGGTGAACAACCGGTCCATCCCGCCATGCCGAAGCAGGTCCATGTCATCGATCGAGTCGCCCCCCGCGATCATCCCGGCGATCAGCGCCGGGACCTTCAATCGGGCGTTTGCGCTGCCCTTCGCGGTCAGCGTCAGCTTGTCAGCGACCAGCTCCGCCAGGCCACAGCGCTGCGCCAGCGCGACGACTGGAGCGAGCCCGCCGCACGACACGAGATTCGGATCGTCGAACACTGCCGACACCTGGCTGAGGGTGTGTGAAGCTCGCATCCGGCGGATGCTGCTTCTGGATGGGTAGAACGTGCCTGTCGCAAGCCACATTCTCCCAACACAGCAGGACATCCGCGGGTTACGACCCGCCCCCACGACTTACTTACACGGTGGATCCGGGCTCAG
>JAYTHM010000599.1:0-8785 GCA_043732645.1 Frankiales bacterium | reverse complement strand
CGGACCCAGGGCGTCGGCGACGCTGCGGAAGCACTGGTCGATGCCGGGGACGTGGAACTGCCCGGCTTCGGGCGGCTGGCACAGGACCCGGAGCCGATCGTCGAGCACGAGCAGGTTGCCGCCGCTGGGGGCGATGGTAATCGTCCCCGGCATCAGGCGCTTTCCACCGCCTCCGACGAGCACGGACAGCGGAACCAGCTGGTCGAGCCAGGACACCAGCCCAGGGATGAAGCCCTCCGCCATGTGCTGCACGACCAGGACCGCCTGGGTGAGATCGGCCGGGAGCTCCTTCAGGAGCGTGCACAGGGCCTGTGGCCCGCCCGTGGACGCGCCGATGACGATGAGTGCGACGCCCTGCCGGACCTCCGCCGGCTCCGGCGCCCACTCCGGCTCCGCGTGCAGCCCAGCAAGGGCCTGCGTGCGGAGCTTGCCGCGCGGGTGGGTGATGACCCGGATCCGGGCAGCGACCTTGAGCCGGCGGCGGAGCTGGTGGGCGTACTCGTCGAGGCTGCCGACGTCCTCCGGGCCCGGCTTGGCGAGGACGTCGACAGCGCCGGCCGCGAGGGCCTCCACTGCGTTGGCGCACTCCACCCCGGCGACGTGCGCGCTGTAGACGAGAATCGGCGTCGGACTGGCCGCCATGATCCGCTCGATCGCCTCGATGCCGCTCATGACCGGCAGGTCGAGGTCCATCAGGACCGCCGCCGGGCGGAGCCGGGCGACCAGGGCGACCGCCTCCTTGCCGTTGCGGGCCTCGCCGATGACCGTGAGGTTCGGGTCGGCCTCGACCGCACCCCGGACGAAGCGGCGCTGGACCGGGGAGTCGTCGACGACGACCACGGTGGTGGTGGTGGTGGTGGTGGTGGTGCAAGTGGTGGTGGTGGTGGTGGTGGTGAGGGCAGGGGTGACGGGAGCGGTCACGGAGTCCAGGCCCGAAGCAGGGACAGGAGCTCGTCCAGGGGCCCTCCGGGGAGCTGGTGCTCGACCTCCCTGGCTACCCGCGACAGCTCGGGCTCCCCCACGACCCAGGCGCTGCTGGCCAGCGTGTGCGCGTCCCGGCGGGCCAGCTCGAGATCGGCCCGACCTGGGCTACGCAGCGCCTCCAGGTGCGGCAGCCGCTCGGCGACCTCCTCGGCAAACACGCCCCGGAGGAACGCGTGTGCGCCCACGCATGCGATGTCCGCTCCCACGACTGTGCTCCTGACCCTGGACGTCTTGGCGAAGTGTCGTCCCGTTCGGGAGAACCCTTGAGCGCCGAGGGCAACCGGTCCTGAGGTCAAGGCTCAGGCGTGGATGCCGAAGACGGCGCCATCGCTTCGCAAGGTGCCCACCCGGGCCAGCACCTTGTACGTCCCGACCGTCGCTGCCTCCTTGCCACCCCCGCAACCGGGAGCTGAGCGCACACCAGGCCAGGTCTTCACGACCGACGCGCTCTGCCCCGGACCGAGGGTCACGACGCCCGCAGCCTTGCCGAAGCTGCAGTCGTCACTTGACCAGAAACGGTCCTGACCGCTGTAGACCAGGAGCTCCACCGCGCCGCTACCGAGGTCACGCCGGCATGACCCGGCAGAGCTGTTGCGCGCCGTCAAAGTGATCTTCGGCCGGGCTCCCAATCCGTACATCGGTGCATCGGTCGTCGCCGTGAGCGTCACCGCGCTGTCCGTGCACACAGGGGCGTCCCCAGCGGGCTGGGTCGCCGCGCCCGAGCCCGCCGTCGGCTGCGTCACGGGCCCGGCGGACGGCTTGCTCGTGGGCTTGTTGGTCGTGGGCCTGCTGGTCGCCGTGGGCGTGGGACCGGACGTCTGCTTCAGCGACACCTTGCTCGAACCCGCAGCGCAGGCCTTTGCGGCCAGGAGCAGGACGAGCAGTCCGCCGAGCAGCAGCAGCAAGCGCCGGCGCCAGTACGTCGACGCCGACAGTGGACCGACCGGGTGCAATGCCATCACCGCGGACCCTAGACCGCCGACCTGCGACGATCGTGGTGCCATGCACAACCTCACCTCCGGCGACAAGCCCAACCTCACCTCGGCTGCCCCCTGGGTCCCTGGCCTCGTGGGCTGGTATGCCGGGGCCGCCCGCGAGCTCCCGTGGCGCAAGCCTGGGACCTCGCCGTACGCGGTGCTGGTCAGCGAGGTGATGCTCCAGCAGACTCCCGTGGCCCGGGTCGTCCCCGCGTACGACGCCTGGCTGGCCCGCTGGCCCACCGCCGCAGACCTGGCTGCGGCGGCGAGCGGTGACGCCGTCCGGATGTGGGGACGGCTGGGTTACCCGCGCAGGGCGCTGCGGCTGCACGCGGCGGCAACCGAGGTGGTCCATCGGTTCGGCGGCGAGCTGCCCACGACCGTGCCGGAGCTGCTGAGCCTGCCGGGGGTCGGCGACTACACCGCGAGGGCCGTCGCTGCCTTCGCGCTGCGGCAACGCCACGCGGTCGTCGACACGAACGTGCGGCGGGTCGTCGCCCGGGTCGTCGAGGGGGTTGCCGACGCGGCCGTCACCAAGCGTGACCTGGCCCTGGTCGAAGCCCTGCTCCCTCCTGCCGACGAGGACGCGGCCGTCGCCTCCGTCGCCCTCATGGAGCTCGGCGCGCTCGTGTGCACCGCTCGGGCTCCTCGCTGCCGAGCGTGTCCCATCACGGACAGCTGCCGCTGGCTGGCGCTCGGCGCACCCTCCCTCGACGACCCCGTGAAACGCCCCCAGGGCTACGCCGGCACCGACCGGCAGGTCCGCGGCCGGCTGCTCGCCGTCCTGCGCGACAGCCCCGAGCCGGTCGTGGCAAACCTGCTCGCCCAGGTCTGGGAGGAGCCGGTCCAGCGGGCCAGGGCCCTTGACAGCCTCGTCAGCGACGGCCTGGTCGACGCGTTGCCAGACGGGCGCTACGCGCTGCCGAACTGATCCAGCAGGCTCCGCACCACGCCGACCACGCCGACCAGGTCGACCAGGTCGTCCTTGCGGAGGTAGCCGTCGATCGACGGCTCCCTCGCTGCCACGGACGCGAGGTCAAGGGCTGTGCACAGCACAACCACCACGCTCGGCACGACGTCCTTGATCGTCGGCGCGGCCTGAAGGCCGGTGAGGGCGCCCTCGAGTTGGTTGTCCAGCAGTACGAGGCCGGGTCAGGGCAAACGTACAAGCTCGATGCCTTCTTCTGCGGTCACCGCGCTGCCCACCAGCTCCAGGTCCGGCTCGGTCGACAGCAGGATCTCGATGACGCCGCGTACGGTGGTGTCGTCCTCGACCAGTACCACCCGGCGGGGTGAGGTCACCGCGGAGCTTCCGGCGGGAAAGACGGCGGCAGTTCACTGGGGAAGGTCACCCAAAAGGTCGCGCCATCACCTGGCTGCGAGCTGACCCCCAGCGTGCCGCCGTGCGCAATGACGAGGCGCTTGACGATGGACAGGCCGAGCCCGAAGCCGGGCACCTGTCGGGCCCGTGAGGAGTCGGTGCGGGTCCATCGCTCGAACAGGGCGGCCTGCTCGCTGTTGGCGATCCCCGGTCCCTCGTCCCGCACGTCCAGCCGTACCTGATCCCCCTCGCGTCGGACGACCACGACGACCGCGCGGTCAACGGGTGAGTGCTTGAGGGCGTTGCCGACGAGGTTGTCGAGGACCTCGCGCACCATTTCCGGGTCGCCCGAGACGTGGGTCGGAGCGCTCGGGTCGATCTCGACCTTTACGGCGTCCCGCCCAGTGGCGGCTTCGGCGTCGCGACGGACCGACCCGAGCATGGCCTCCAGGTCCACCAGCGCCCAGTGCGGGTGCACCCCAACGAGCTCCTGCCGCCCGTCGACGAGCAGTCGGTCGGTGAACGACTCGATCCGGTCGAAGGCACTGGTCAGCCCGGCGAGTGCGGTCGCCACCTGCTCGCTGCTCATCCGGTCGAGCTTGCGGGCAAGGAGCAGGGCATAGCCCTTGCCCGCGCCGAGCGGCGTGCGGATGTCATGGCGCGCGGTGTCGACAACCTCCTGGCGCAGCAGCTCCTCCTCCCGCGTCCGCTCGGCCTGCTGAGCCCACCGGACCGCCACGGCGGTGTGCGCGGCCAGGTCCTGCAGCAGCTGCTCGTCCACCTCGTCAAAGACCCGACCACCGGGGTTGTTGGCGACAGCCAGCTCCCCGATGACCTCCTCCCCCGCCAGGATCGGTACGGCGAGCAGGGGGCCGATCGGTGGGTGCACCCCGGGCAGGCCGACGCCGGCCGGGTGCCCACGGATGTCGTCCAGGCGGGCCGGCCCACGCGAGGCGACCGGGATCGACAGCAGGCCCACCACCCGCGGCATCCGGGTCGGGAACAGGTGCCGTGGAGCGTCGTACACGAAGTGGCTCGTCTCGGTGAGCGAGCCCTCCCGCAACAGCAACAACGCGCTGTAGGAGACCCCGAGCAGGAGCTTGGCCTCTCTCACGACGAGCTGGATGACGGCAGGGACGGTCGGCTGCTGAGTCATGATCAGCCGGCTGACCGACGCGACCCGGCGCAGGCCCTCGGCGTTGCGGACAGTCTTGGTGACGTCTCGGATGATGAGCGCCTCAAAGGGCGGCACGACCCGGCGCAACACGTCAGCCACCCCGTGAGGCGGGATCACGATCCGGTGCATCCCGGTATCGGGGACCTGCGCGACGAGCGCGAGAAGGTCCACGACGTCGGCGATCTGCAGCCCAGCTACGCCGAAGAACACCTCCGCTGGCTCGTTGTTGGCCACCAAGCATCCCTCGTGCAGGACGACGATTGCGTCGGGTGTCGCCCGGAAGAGCATCGCAAGCGAGCCGGCCATGACCGGTCCGTCCGGGCCAAGCTCGGCCGACTGCTGCTCCATGCGCCGGACGCTACCGACTTCCGCAGCGGCCGTGGCGGGAAGGTCCCGGATGTGTTGTGCCCGTCCGTCGGTGTCGTGCGTGTGTCGCTGCGTGCACGTCAGAGGCCGGCTGCCCTGACGGGCGAGCCGGCCTCTGTAGGACGTGCCGGTTCTACTCGGTCTCGGCGGTGTCGGCGGACTTGGCCAAGTCGACCGGAAGCACGTCGGGCACCAGCATCATCGCCTTGACCTCGCCGCGGAAGGTGAACTTCTGCTCGTCACCCTCGCCCTCGGTGTCGACGACGACGATCTCGCCGGCCTTGAGGGTGCCGAACAAGATCTGCTCGGACAGGTTGTCCTCGATCTCCCGCTGGATCGTGCGGCGGAGCGGGCGAGCGCCCAGCACCGGGTCGTAGCCGCGGGTCGCCAGCAGCAGCTTGGCAGCAGTCGTGACCTCAAGGCCCATGTCCTTGTTGCGCAGTTGGGTGTCGACCCGGGCCAGCATCAGGTCAACGATCGTGATGATCTCGTCCTGGCTGAGCTGGTGGAAGACGACGATGTCATCGATGCGGTTGAGAAACTCGGGCCGGAAGTGCTGCTTGAGCTCTTCCTGCACCTTGGTCTTCATCCGCTCGTAGGCACCGATCTTGTCGTTGTCCTTCTGAAACCCCAGGTTGAAGCCCTTGCCGATATCTCGGGTGCCAAGGTTGGACGTCATGATCAGAACGGTGTTCTTGAAGTCCACGACGCGCCCCTGGGAATCGGTCAGGCGACCGTCCTCAAGGATCTGCAGCAGCGTGTTGAAAACGTCCGGGTGCGCCTTCTCGACCTCGTCGAAAAGCACCACCGAGAACGGCTTGCGCCGCACTTTCTCGGTGAGCTGTCCGCCCTCGTCATAACCGACGTAACCGGGGGGTGAGCCGACGAGGCGGGAGACCGTGTGCTTCTCCATGAACTCGCTCATGTCGAGCGTGATCAGGCTGTCCTCGTCGCCGAACAGGAACTCCGCCAGGGTCTTGGCGAGCTCGGACTTCCCGACGCCCGAGGGCCCCGCAAAGATGAACGAACCACCGGGACGTTTCGGGTCCTTCAGGCCGGCCCGGGTACGACGGATCGCTTGGGAGACGGCCTTGATGGCCTGCTCCTGCCCGATGACGCGCTTGTGGAGCTCGTCCTCCATCCGCAGGAGGCGGGCGGTCTCCTCCTCGGTGAGCTTGAAGACGGGGATGCCGGTCCAGATCGCGAGGACCTCGGCGATCTGCTCGTCGTCGACCTCGGCCACGACGTCCATGTCGCCGGCCTTCCACTCCTTCTCGCGGGTGGCCTTCTCCGCCAGCAGCGTCTTCTCCTTGTCACGGAGGGACGCGGCCTTCTCGAAGTCCTGCGCGTCGATCGCGGACTCCTTGTCGCGGCGGACGCCGGCGATCTTCTCGTCGAACTCGCGCAGGTCCGGCGGCGCGGTCATCCGGCGGATGCGCATCCGCGCGCCCGCCTCGTCGATGAGGTCGATCGCCTTGTCGGGCAGGAAACGATCGCTGATGTAGCGGTCGGCCAGGGTGGCCGCAGCAACCAGGGCCGCGTCCGTGATCGAGATGCGGTGATGCGCCTCGTAGCGGTCGCGCAGGCCCTTCAGGATCTCGATCGTGTGGGCCAGGGTGGGCTCCGGCACCTGGATCGGCTGGAACCGGCGCTCGAGCGCGGCATCCTTCTCGAGGTGCTTGCGGTACTCATCGAGGGTCGTCGCCCCGATGGTCTGAAGCTCGCCGCGGGCCAGCATTGGCTTGAGGATGCTGGCGGCGTCGATCGCGCCCTCGGCGGCACCGGCACCGACGAGGGTGTGCAACTCGTCGATGAACAAGATGATGTCGCCGCGGGTGCGGATCTCCTTGAGCACCTTCTTCAGGCGCTCCTCGAAGTCGCCGCGATATCGCGAGCCGGCCACCAGTGCGCCGAGGTCGAGGGTGTAAAGCTGCTTGTCCTTGAGCGTCTCGGGCACCTCGCCCTTGACGATCGCCTGCGCGAGGCCCTCGACGACGGCAGTCTTGCCGACGCCAGGCTCGCCGATCAGGACAGGGTTATTCTTGGTTCGACGCGATAGCACCTGCATGACCCGCTCGACCTCCTTCTCGCGCCCGATCACCGGGTCGAGCTTGGACTCGCGGGCGGCCTGCGTGAGGTTGCGTCCGAACTGGTCGAGAACCAGGGACGTGCTGGGCGTGCCCTCGGCAGGACCCCCACCAGAAGCCTGCGGCTCCTTGCCCTGGTAGCCACTCAACAGCTGGATGACCTGCTGACGGACCCGGTTGAGGTCGGCCCCGAGCTTGACGAGGACCTGAGCAGCAACGCCCTCGCCCTCGCGGATCAGACCGAGCAGGATGTGCTCGGTCCCGATGTAGTTGTGGCCGAGCTGCAACGCCTCGCGCAGGCTCAGCTCCAGGACCTTCTTGGCCCGGGGCGTGAAGGGGATGTGGCCCGACGGGGCCTGCTGCCCCTGGCCGATGATCTCCTCGACCTGGCTACGGACCCCCTCCAGGGAGATCCCGAGCGACTCGAGCGCCTTCGCGGCGACGCCCTCGCCCTCGTGGATCAGGCCGAGCAGGATGTGCTCGGTCCCGATGTAGTTGTGGTTGAGCATTCGGGCCTCTTCTTGGGCCAGGACGACAACACGGCGGGCTCGGTCGGTGAACCTCTCGAACATCTTTCGCTCCTCACGGGGCGGGTGGTCCCACAAGCACGTGTATCGTGCCCGCCTCCAACCCGCACACTAACGCCGGATCCGCGAAAGCGAGACTCGACCTCAAGGTCTGTCCCCACGACATCTGGCTAAGGGAACAACCTCGCGCCGGGCCCTGCCGTTCCCACGGGCCGGTTCGCTGGCAGCGAACACACCCCCGGGAGGCCCGGACGGTCCGGAAGCGCCCTAGTGGGCGCCTTCGTAGGCGGCCACAAGAGCCGCCGACAGGCGACCTCGCTCACTGACCTGGTGGCCGTTGGCACGGGCCCACGCCCGCATCTCGGTGACGTGCTGGTTGCCTCCGGACCTCGTCGCGGGGCGGCCCTTGCGCGCGCCGGCCACGGGCGTCCGACCGGCGCGACGGGCCGCGCCGACATAGGACGCGAAGGCGTCCCGAAGCTCGACCGCGTGCATGTCGCAGACGTCGATCTCGTACGACGAGCCGTCCAGGCCGAACGTGATCGTCTCGCTGCCTTCGACCTCCTCGTCGTGCAGGTCACACACGAGCAGGACCTGAACTTTTTGCGCCATGATGTTTTCTCCCTGAAGCTGGCAACCGGAATACCTTTTCGGTCACCGGAAAGGAAAGCGGAAAACCGCAGGAAAATCAAAGACGGTGACCCACCGATTGTCGGGTCCTGTCATTTCACCGCATTCAGCACGACCCGCGGCGCTGTCAAGGGAAAGGTTCTTGGCGAGCGAGCTGAAACCCAGCGGACGGGTGACGAGGCAGAACCGGGCAAGCGCCAGGTCGTACTCCAGGTGCAGCACCGGTTTGCCCGCCGCGTCCAACGGCGTGAGCAGGTCACACTCGTCGTACTGGGCGGACGGCTCGTTGACGGCGAGGTCAAAGGCCAGCTCCAGGACCGGCACCTGCTCCAGGTCGTTGTTGAGAGCGGCCGCGAGCCCGCGCGCTTGCGCCATGGCCGCGAGGGTTTGGTCGAAGCGCAGCTGCTCCACCGCGGTCAGGGGAAAGCCGGTCGGGTTGGGAACCAGCGCTCGTCCGCAGAGCCCGCTGGCGGCTTGCCCAGGCCGGCCGGGGCAGTGTTGGCAGCCAGGCTGGGGGGAGCGAGCCGCGCAAAGCCCTGGCCCGCCGTCGATAGGCTCCGCTCGTGACCAGCCACGCCAGCCCCATCGCCAGCCCTGCCGACGCAGCCGGCGAGGCCTCCCTCGACGCGGACCTCCCCGAGCAGGTTCGGGTCCGCCGCGAGAAGTACGACCGGCTCGTGGCGGCCGGCACCCCGCCGTACGCGCTGGGGTATCCG
>JAYTHM010000598.1:0-8785 GCA_043732645.1 Frankiales bacterium | reverse complement strand
GGCCCGGGGCCACGACCCGACCTCCGCGCGAGCAGCGGTCGAGCCACCAGGGGAGCCGGCCGATATTCTCCCACGGACCGAGGACCATCCCGGCACGGGCGAGCAGCGCGTCGGGGAAGCTCTCCAGCGCGGCCAGCTCCCCGCCGCGCTTGTCGGCGGCATAGTCGGTGATGTCCGCCGCCGGGTCGGCCTCGACCGTGGCCCACGACTCGTTGCCCAGAGCCAGTCGCCCGTCGACGTACACGCTGAGTGAAGAGACGTAGGCCAGGCGCCCAACCCGACCCTGGAGCAAGGTGGCGGCGGACCGGACGACACGTGGTGCCCCTGCCCAGGTGTCGACGACGGCGTCGAAGCTGACGTCGCCTAGGGCAGCGGCGAGCGCGACGTAGTCGGTGCGGTCAGCAGTGAGGTGCACGACCTCGAACGGGAGGGTGCCGGTCACGCCGCGGTGGAGGGCCGTGACCTGCCAGCCACGAGAGAGGGCGTCGAGGACGACAGCCCGCCCGACGAAACGGGTGCCACCGAGGACCAGGAGGTTCATGACCCAACCCTGCCCTCCGCGGCCGGTTGACCCACGTCGTTTCGCTGACGGCGTACCTCGCCCGACGTCACTTGAGGAATCGATGTCTCGGCCACTGACTGGACGGCAGGCCCTGAGCATCGCCCTCACGACCACCCCTCGACTGGATGACCAGTGCGTTGCCCGCTGCGGAAACGGCGAGCAGCCCGACGACACAGAGGGTTGGCCTGAGCTGTGTCCGCGCGCGTGGCTGTCGTAGCCGGCAGCTACGGTCGACGTCACACCGGGGGAGCGGACGAGGCGAGCAGAGGGAGTACCTGAATGTCGCAGGGACAGAGTTTCGAGGGAGCGCTGGCCACGACCCAGATGGACGCTGAACGCGTCCTGAAGACGGCCGGAGCGGTGACCAAGGAGCTCAAGAAGGCCAAGACCACCGCGGCGACGGGACAGGTCAGGGACCTGCGCAAGGCCCTCGATGCCGCCGTCGCTCTCAGCACCGAGCTCGCCGAGGCTGCCCGCGATGCTCGGCAGGCGTTCGACCTCGACGAGGCCGACTACCTGACGTCCGGGGCCTACGCCAAGGAGCTGCTGGCGCTGGCCGCCGAACGGGGTGTCGCGATGTTCGAAGCGGACGAGCGGCTGCTCTGTTACCCGTCCCTGGTGCGGTTGCTGCCCGGCGACGCCGCGCTGGAGATCGACCGGCGGCGCGACAAGAAGCTCCGGCCCTCGGTCGTGGTCGATGCTCTGGCCGCTGCCCAGCAACGGCCGCCACGGTTCAGGGCCGAGCCATTCCTGGAGAGCGTGGCGGCGGCGTACCGGCTGCTCGCACAGGACGGCACCGGTGTGCAGCGGCTGCAGGACGTGTGGGAGACGCTGACCCTGCTGCCAGGACAGGCGCGGGACTACACCAAGCCGGAGTTCGCCCGCGACCTCTACCTGCTCGACCAGAGCGGCGTCGTCGTCGCCAAGGACGGCCGTACCCTGCGCTGGCACGCCAGCAGTGGCACCCGCGGAGCCGGCGTGCTCACGACGGTCGCGAAGACCGGCCAGCAGCAGCGCTACTGGGGCGTCTCGTTCAGCCGACCACGGCACGATGACGACTGACCCCGGCTTCAGGACCAGGACGGGTACGGTGCCGTCGGATCGGGAGGGTGTGCGAATGCAGGAGGTCACGGGCGTGCTCGGTGGAGGCAGCCTGCGCGTGCAGGAGTGGGTCGACTTCCTTGCCGAGGACTACCTCGCCGCATATGTGCCTTCGGGTGGCGCCGCGGTCAAGGTGGCCGTTGCGGGCACCTCGGACGCCGCAGACCGGCTTGCCGTCGCGCTGCGCAGGGCAGGAGCCAAGGCCGGGTGCCAGGTCGTCGCCGTGTCCGCCCAGGACACCAAGGTCCACCTTGTTGAGCAGCTGCTGTTCGCCGTCACCCGCCAGCTGGACTGGGACGCGATCGTCACCGCCGTCGTACGGCAGGCATATGAGGACTGCTCGTTCCCCACCACCACGACCCTGGTGGTGAGCGAGGTCGCGGCCACCTACGACGTCGATGCTCGTGAGCTGTACCGGAGCGTGCGCCGCCAGCTCGAGCAGAGCCTGCTCGCCGATTCCTTGCTGGCCCTGGAGCTCCGGCGCGCAGTGTTGCGCCTCGCCCAGGCTCAGCTCGGCCAAGGCGACGTCGACGCCCCCGAGCGTGCTGCTGTCCTCGGGTGGCTGCGCGGCGAGGCCACCTCCCTTGCCGCGTTGCGGCCGGCCCTCATCTACGGCCGAATCGGTCGGCACAACGCCCGCCCCCTGCTCGTCAGCCTGTCCCGCCTGCTGCTCGGCACCGGAGCCGAGGGACTGATCCTCCATCTCGACCTGCGACGGCTCGCCGAAGGCCGGCGGCCTCCTCTTGAGGAGCGGGCCGGCACTTACTACTCCAAGGCCGCCGTGCTCGACGCGTTCGAGGTGCTGCGCCAGCTCATCGACGCGACCGACGAGCTGCGCGGGGTGCTCGTCGTCGCGGTCGTCCCGCCTGAGCTGCTCACCGACGAGAGCCGGGGCCTTCCGGCCTACACCGCCTTGCAGCTGCGGGTAGCTGATGAGGTGCGGGACCGCCGGCGGGCCAATCCACATGCTGCGCTGGTGCGGCTCGAGGTCCGACTGGAGGCGGTCGCGTGACTCCCGACCAGGTGGCTCGCCGGCGCGCCGTCGAGGCACTGCGCTCGGGCGTGCCGAGCGTGGACGCCGTAGCTGCCCTCGGCTCAGGTCAGGGCGAGATCGAGGACGCGTTCGGTGCGCTGCTCGACCAGGGGTCCGGCGGCCAGCTGGTCGGCGGCGGCTTCGGCACCGGAAAGAGCCACCTGCTGACCCACCTCGCGGCTCTCGCCCGAACCCGCGGCTTCGTCGTGAGCACCGTCGTGATCAGCAAGGAGACTCCGCTCCACGACCCCGGGAAGGTCTACCGGTCCGCGGTCGAGGCGATGGTCGGACCCAGCCGACTCCCCGGCGTCCTGGCTGAGGCTGCGGCGGCCCTCGACCCGGACTCCAAGGCGTACAGCGAGCTCGTGCGCTGGCTGGCCACCGACCCCGTCTCCGACCGGTTCGCTGCGTCCCTCAGGGTCCACGAGAAACTGCGGACCTCGGACGCTCCCGACGCCGCCGAGACGATTGACGCTCTCGTCCGGTTCTGGGCCGGGGACCCGCTGCGTACTCCTGACCTCAAGCGGGCTTTGAAGTCCGTCGGCGAGGCGGGGGTCTTCACCCTCGCGGCTGTGCCGGTGCGAGAGCTGGCCCGGCAGCGCTGGGCCTTCACCTCCCGGCTGCTGCGCGCCGCCGGCCACACCGGCTGGGTGCTCCTGCTCGACGAGGTGGAGCTGATCGGACGCTACTCGCTGGCGCAGCGGGGCAAGTCGTACGCCGAGATCGCGCGTTGGCTCGGCGCCGACAGCGGACCTCAGGTCGCCACCGTCCTCGCGATGACCGACGACTTCGAGGCCGCCGTCCTGGTCGACAAGGGGGACCGCCTCTCCATCCCCGGAAAGCTCCGCGACAAGCAGAGCGAGGAGTGGGATGAGATCGCGGCGCTCGCTGAGGGGGGCATGAAGTCCATCAGCAAGCAGCTGCTGCTCCTGATGCCACCAGACTCCGCAGAGCTCGACCAGGCCTATGCCACGCTCAAGACCCTGCACGCGGCGGCTTATGACTGGTCACCACCGGACGTGACCGGGATCGAGCGTCTCGGTGCGACCAGGATGCGCCAGTACGTGCGGGCCTGGATCAACGAGTGGGACCTCGTCCGCCTCGACCCGGCCTACACGCCGTCTACGCAGACCGTAGAGGTGCTCAGCTCCTACGAGCAGGACGAGGACCTCGAACAGGGGTAGCGGCCGCCCCGAGTGTCAGGGTGCCGCGTTCACGGTCAGGTCGTCACCGACGCGGTCCACCACGACCTCGTTGCCGTCGCGGATCTCGCCGGACAGCAGGGCCTTAGCGAGCCGGTCACCGATCGCCTTCTGGACGAGCCGGCGCAGCGGGCGTGCGCCGTAGACCGGGTCGTATCCGGTCAGCGACAGCCACTGCCGGGCCGCATCGGTGACCGTCAGCCTGAGCCGTCGGTCAGCGAGCCGGGCCGCCAGAAGCGAGACCTGCAGGTCAACGATCCGGGTCAGCTCTGCCGGTCCGAGGGCGTCGAAGACGACGATGTCGTCGAGCCGGTTCACGAACTCTGGCTTGAAGGCCTTGCGAACGACCTCCATCACCTTGTCCGAGCGCTGGTCCGGGGTGAGCAGCGGGTCGGTCGAGAAGGCGGAGCCAAGGTTGGACGTCAGCACCAGGATCGTGTTGCGGAAGTCGACCGTACGGCCCTGGCCGTCGGTGAGCCGACCGTCGTCCAGGACCTGCAGCAGCACGTCGAAGACGTCCGGGTGGGCCTTCTCGACCTCGTCGAACAGCACCACGCTGTACGGCCGGCGGCGGACCGCCTCGGTCAGCTGGCCACCCTGGTCGTAGCCCACATAGCCAGGAGGCGCGCCGACAAGGCGGGCGACGGAATGCTTCTCGCCGTACTCGCTCATGTCGATGCGGGTGAGGGCCCGCTCGTCGTCGAACAGGAACGCCGCGAGGGCCTTCGCGAGCTCGGTCTTGCCGACGCCGGTCGGGCCGAGGAACAGAAACGAGCCGGTCGGCCGGTCCGGGTCGGAGATGCCCGCGCGGGCCCGGCGCACGGCATCGGAGACGGCCTGGACTGCGGTGGCCTGGCCGACGAGGCGGGCCCCGAGGGCCTCCTCCATGCGCAGCAGCTTGGCTGTTTCGCCCTCGAGCAGGCGGCCGGCGGGGATCCCGGTCCACGCGCCGACGACCTCGGCGATGTCGTCGGCGGTCACCTGCTCGTTCACCATCGCGTCATCGGCGGGAGCGGCAACGGCATCGAGATCCCTTGTCACGGACGGGATCTCGCCGTACTGCAGTCGCGAAGCGGTCTCGAGGTCACCATCACGCTGGGCACGTTCGAGTTGCGACTGGAGCTCGACGAGGCGCTTCTTGAGCTCACCGACGTGGTTGAGGCCGGCTTTCTCGCGCTCCCAGCGGACCATCAGGGCATCGAGCTGCTCGGCCTTGTCGGCGAGCTCGCGCCGTAGGGAGGCGAGCCGGGCTACCGATGCCTCGTCGCTCTCCTTCCGCAGCGCCAGCTCCTCCATCCGCATCCGGTCGACGGCCCGCTGCAGCTCGTCGATCTCGACCGGGCGGCTGTCGATCTCCATCCGCAGCCGCGAGCCGGCCTCGTCGACGAGGTCGATCGCCTTGTCCGGCAGGAAGCGAGCGGTGATGTACCGGTCGGACAGGGTGGCTGCGGCGACCAGGGCGGAGTCGGTGATCTCGACCCCGTGGTGCCCCTCGTAGCGGCCCTTGAGCCCGCGCAGGATCGCGATGGTGTCCTCGACGCTCGGCTCTCCGACGAGCACCTGCTGGAAACGCCGCTCAAGTGCAGGGTCCTTCTCGATGTTCTCGCGGAACTCATCAAGGGTGGTCGCTCCGACCATCCGGAGCTCGCCGCGGGCGAGCATCGGCTTGAGCATGTTGCCTGCGTCCATGCTCCCCTCGGCCTTGCCGGCGCCGACGACGGTGTGCAACTCGTCGAGGAAGGTGATGATCTCGCCGTCGCTTTCCTTGATCTCGGCAAGGACCGCCTTGAGCCGCTCCTCGAACTCACCGCGGTACTTCGCACCGGCGATCATCGCGCCGAGGTCGAGCGACACCAGTCGCTTGTCGCGCAGGGACTCCGGGACGTCACCGGCGACGATCCGCTGCGCGAGCCCCTCGACGACGGCGGTCTTGCCGACGCCGGGCTCACCGATCAGGACGGGGTTGTTCTTGGTCCGACGGGAGAGCACCTGCACCACGCGGCGGATCTCGGTGTCGCGGCCGATGACGGGGTCGAGCTTGCCGTCACGGGCGGCCTGGGTGAGGTCGACGCCGTACTTCTCCAACGCCTGGTAGGACGACTCCGGGTCCTGTGACGTCACGCGCCGGTTGCCGCCCCGCACCGTGGCAAAGGCGTCGAGCAGGGTCTTCGCCGAGGGCAGCCCGAGGGCCGGCTCGGCCGACAGGCCGACGACCAGGTGCTCGGTGGAGACGAAGTCGTCCTGCTTGTCGGTCGCGGCCCGCTGGGCGGCCTCGAAGGCGGACAGCACGCCCCGGCTGAGCTGAGGGGCGCTCCCCCCGACTGCCGTCGGGAGCGCAACGAGCAGCTTCTCGCCCTGCGCCCTGATGGCGTCGACGTCACCGCCGGCTGCCGCGAGCAAGGGCCGGGCGATTCCTTCCGGCTGGTCGAGCAGGGCGAGCAGCAGGTGCACGGGGGAGACGTCGGGGTGACCGGCCGCAGCGGCACGGCCCACCGCCGCTGACAGCGCTTCCTGCGACTTGGTGGTGAGGCGTCCGGCGTCCACGGGGCTCCTTCTGGACTAGCGGGTGTTCCTGTCACTCCCAACACGCCAGAACTTGAGCCTGTTCCACTCAGGTCTTGCGACCAGGGCAGCTTGCCGCCGTTGTGCGGGCCATCCTTGACGGCGATCAGGGTGGCGTTGACGTAGGAGGTTCCGGTGCTGGGCGTGCCAGTCATTGGGGAGGTACGTCATCATCCGGCTGACCTGGAAGCGGCGCTTCGCAACGACCTTGATGAGCCAGCAGCACAAATCCACACGGCCCCCACCAGGTGGATTTGCGCCGAAGGAGTGGAGCGCGGCGGTTACAGCCTGATCGTCACGATCTGGCCGCCAACCTTGCCCACGGCCTTGCCCACGACCTTCGAGATCGGGCCGCCACCGGTCGGGCCGCCGAAAAGCTCGGCGACGTAGCTGGTGCCGTTCGGAGCAACCGGAGGTTCGTTGCCGCGGCGAAGCTGGACGCAATCTTGGTCGCGGCACAGGTCGTCGGGTTGACCCGGTAGATGTTGCCCGGCGCCGGGTCACCGGACAGGGTCGAGGCGTAGAGCACCTCGTCCGGACCGACCTCGACGTCGGTCGGCACCGGCTCGGCCGTGTAGACCGCACCGATTGCGCAGACCGGCAGCCCGTTGAACGTATCGTTCTGCGCGGTGATCGGGCCCGGCTGCCCGGGCAGCACGCGGAGCGTGCGGATGCTGCCGTTGGACGAGACCATCAGCAGGTCGTTCGCAGCGGCATCGGCCACCACCCAACCTCCGGGCACGATCGCCACCGCGTAGGGGTGGGTGTCGAGCACTCCGTCATATGGGTCGGTGGGGATCCCGGGCGGGATCGTCGCCGCGCAGGTCGGTGACAGCCCGGAGAAGCCGTACGTCTGGACCTTGTCCGGGTTGTACGTCTTCTCGTCGGCGAACAGGTCAGCCAGCAGAAGTTCTGCAAGACGTAGACCGAGCCGTCCGCTGCGACGGCGAGCTGCAGCGGTCCAGCGAGGCCAGTGGCCAACGGGGCCGGCACGACCGGCCTCGGCGGGAGAGGCGAACGCAAACATGAGGACGACCGACAAGGTCACCACGGACGCGTAGCCACGGGTGCCGATCATGGGCTACAACCCCTTCTGGCACGCGCCCCCTGGCGCGTTTCCTCGGGGAGCGTTGCCCCGGCGTACCGGACCCGACAGTCACCCAGAAGGCACTGTGCGGGTGGTGACCACCCGGTGACGCAGGCCTCAGCCCTGGGGGCGCCAGACGACCAGCGCCTGCTTCGGTACGCGGACGAGGTCGCGGCGCATCGACGCGACCACCGTGTCATGGGCAATCGCCACGGCGGACCGGGCCGCGTCGAGCTCGTGGTTCAGCTTCGCGAGCCGTTCCCGCAGAGCCAGGACCTGGTGCTCGAGCTCGATGACCCGCTTGATACCGGCCAGGTTGACGCCCTCCTCCTGCGACAGGCGCTGCACCTCCCGGAGCAGGTGGACATCACGCTGGGAGTAGCGGCGGCCCCCACCGCCGGTACGGCCAGGAGTGACCAGGCCGAGCCGGTCGTACTGCCGCAGCGTCTGTGGGTGCAGGCCCGTGAGCTCGGCCGCGACGGAGATGACGAAAACGGCTTCCACATCGTTCACAACCGCACCTGCTTCAGGTGCTCGCGGGGCCCGTGGGCGGCGAGCGAGGCGTAGTGCTCGAGTGCCTCCCGCTCAGCCGGTGAGAGCTCCTTCGGCACGTCCACCTCGACCGTGACCAGCAGGTCGCCGGCGCCGGCCTTGAGCGGGACACCCTTGCCCTTGACGCGGAAGGTGCGGCCCGAGCGGGTGCCGGCAGCAACCTTGAGCGTCACCGCCCCGTCGATCGTGGGGACGCTGACGTTGGCCCCGAGGGCGGCTTCGGCGTAGGTCACGGGGACCGTCAGCGTCAGGTTGTCGCCCTTGCGCCCGAACACCGGGTGCGTAGTCACCGTCACCTTCACGAGCAGGTCACCCGCGGGACCACCTCGCTCGCCCGGGCCACCCTTGCCCTTGAGCCGGATCTTCTGCCCGTCGTCGACGCCGACCGGGATGCGCACGGTCAGGTTGCGTTCCTTGGTCTGTGCCCCTGTGCCGCGGCAGGTAGGGCAGGGCGTCGAGATGATGTGGCCGGTACCGCGGCATTTGGTGCACGGTTCCGCGAACGAGAAGGACCCCTGGTTGCGGGACACCACACCCTGCCCACGGCAGACGGGGCAGATCTCCGGGGACGTTCCCGGGGCCGCCCCGGACCCGTGACAGGTCCCGCAGGCTCCCTCGCTGGTGATGCGGATCGGCGCGGTGGTGCCGCGGAGCGCGTCGACAAAGGGCAGCGTGATCGAGGTCTC
>JAYTHM010000597.1:0-2638 GCA_043732645.1 Frankiales bacterium | reverse complement strand
TCCAGCGCTGCGAGGACCATGCCGTAGTCGGCCAGGCGCGGCCAGCCCTCCTCGGGCGTCCTCAGTCGAGGGAGAGCCTGGAGGAGCAGGACCACCTCGTCGAACAGGGCCCCGAGCAGAGCTGGCTTGAGCTTTTGCCGCCGAGCCACCATCTCGGCGTCGGGCAGCACCCGCCCGGTCAGGGGGTCTAACGTGATTCTGACCATGCGCTCGGCGAGGTCCGCCCGTCGCGCACCAGGGTCGATAGAGGTCATGACGATGCCGCAACGTACGACGGACACGTGCAGGTCGTCGTTGGTGTAGAGGCTGCGAGAGGTGATCTCGTCACCCGTAACTGCCCGGCAGTACACGTCGGACATCTCGTTGCTGATCACCGAAAGGTTGTCGACCCCAACGACCCGTCGGCCTTGGGCTTTCGCGGCCCAGTCCCGCTCGGTACGGACCGGCCCCCCCAGCGCCCCCCGCCCGGGATCCAGCAGGTCGACCAGGAAGCGTGCAGCGGTGGTCTTGCCCGAGCCGGCAGGACCCTCGATGAGCAGGATCGGCATCAGCACCCACGGGAGGAACGCGCCAACCGCGAACCCCAGGACGAGCATTTGGTCGACCTCGTTCACGTTCAAGATCGACCACAGCTCCTGGATGCCACCGCTGGTGGGCAGCGGCATCTCACCCTGGTGGCCGGGACGCCGGAACAGCGGGTCGCCCGCGGTCAAGGCGCGCACGGCCCACCCGGCTTTGGTGATGTGGACGACCTGCTGGTCAGGACGTCCCAGGTCCACCAGTACTCCGGCGCCCAGGGGCGCGACGCGGGTGTAGGTCGGCACGATCGTGGCTTCCGCGCCCTGGGCCTCCAGCTGCGACAGGCAGTCAGCCAGCGCCTGCTGCGATGGCACCCGGCCGGTCGTGTTGAAGAAGTCCCGCTGCACCTTCTGCCGCAGCCCCCCGGTCCCGCGCAGGGGGATGGCCAGGCTTGAGCCGGCAGGCACGGCGTAGACGTTGCCGTCCTCGCCACGAACGAGGTCCATGGTGTCGAGTACGAAGCTCACCATGGCCTTGGCCGCCGGTACCGACGGCTTCTCACCCACGGCCTTGTCGAGAGCCACCAGTTGTTCGGGCGTCAGCCCGTCGCCGCTCACGAGGTACGTCGCAGGCCGTCGAGGATGGTGCTCACGACCTCGTCGGCGGGCAAGTCGACGGCTCGCCCTGCCGCTGCGAGGGCCTGCGCGGCCTGCTGCCGGGCAGAGGCCGGCCCGGCAGCCTCAGCCAGCCGCGAGGCCGCCCAGAACAATGTCTCACGGCGTTTCCCGACCTTGGCGGACCCCACGATCCGTACCCAAGCCGCGAGGCGGCGCGGCGTCAGGCGCGAACCACCTGCTGGCGCCCCGCTGAGCCGACCCGGCGAGGAGGGCGCCTTCGCCTCGTGCGCCGAGGTCCCCGGGCGGGGCGCGGAGATCCTTGCCAACGGCCAAGTGGGTAGCTCGGACAGGTCGCCCACGAGCGCGTAGCGACCACCGGTCTTGGGGTGGATGCTCCCGGCCGCGACGGCATAGCCGAGGTCACCGCGCACATCCACACCCGGGCCAAGTAAGGCAACACTGCACCGCACCGTCCCCACCGGCGGGTAGCCAAAGTAGAAGTGCGTCGACATCCCGCTGCCACTCAAGACGTACGGGCAGCCCGCCGTACTCAAGCCCTCGGCCCGTAGCAGCGCCAGCGTGTGACCACCGCCCTTGTCGTAGTCGATGTCGAGCACCACCAGCCCGGAGCCGGGCCCGGTGCGGACCGCAAGGTTCCTCTGCGGGTTCTGCGCGAACCAGCCCCCGACGAGCGTCGCGTCCGTCGTCGCGGCGTAGAAGCTGTGGCACAAGCCCCGGCGGCACCGGCACAGCGCCGGACTGCCGCACCCGTGGTTGCGGCACCGCACGCAGTTCGCCAGTGGACGCTTGCCGGTGCCGAGGGGAAACACCTCGAACCCGGCACGCAGGTAGGTAGCAGCCGTCTCGACCACCGTCGGGGTCGTGCGCTCGAAGGGCGGCGCAGCACCCTTCGTCAGCCGCCGTTCGCTGTGGGAGTGCCTCTGGAACATCGGGATCGAACGAGCCATACTGACCGAGTCGAGGTCCAGCATGGCGCCGGCCGTCTCCTCCTGGGGGCGGCCGTTGTTGCTGTTCACGTCAGGTGGCCTGGTGCAGCAGCAGCGCCAGGCGCGTCTTCTGCTCTTCGCTTAAGGGCGTGGCCTGAGCCACGACCTTGGCGATGTGCCGGGCCAGGCCGTCCGCGGCGTACTTGGCCGCCAACGCCTTGGTCAGCTCGGCCTCGGGGTGGTGGCGGGTCTGCGCGGCAAGGCGGCCGCGGGACGTGCGCTCGGCAGGCGTCAGCCTGCTCGGGGTCGGGCCCGTCCCCTTGTCGGGGGCGTGCATGTTCGACGTGCGATTGGTGGTGCTCACAGGTGCCTCTCAGGGAGCGCGAGAAACTCGCCGCTCCGCTGAGAGGGCTGGACTGTATGGGGGAAGGCCGCCCGTACCCGGCACCGTGCTGGTCACACGCTAGCCATGCTCAGGCGTTAGCACCATCGCTACATGTCGATGTAGACGATTTTCTGCGTCACGTCGCGCTCGAAGGCCTCGGCGAGCTTGTC
>JAYTHM010000596.1:0-2640 GCA_043732645.1 Frankiales bacterium | reverse complement strand
CGCCCCTCATGGCGCGGACGACGGCCCGGGTCTGCCAGCGCAGGGCCGGCCTGTCGCCGGTCCGCCGCCTCAACGCGGACAGCTGATCTGAAGGTGAGGTTCGTGTCACCACCGAGCGCGCGCCGCAAGGAACCTGCGGCTGCCGCCGAGCTGACGGGGGGGCAAGTGATCAGATCGGACGAAGTCGACGTGCCCACCTTGGCCTCAGCGCGACGGCTACAACGCCTCGCTGGAGCTCAGGCACTCCTTACAGCGTGCGTGACCTCATGAGTTGTGCATTCCGGCGGAGCAGTCTGGGCAACTGGAATGCCCGTGCCGGCTACCCCGACGACGCCGCCGGTCGGAATCGAGGCGTTCCAGCCCTACGTCGGCCAAAGCACCTGCGATCCGGTGGCCAAGCCGGGCGTGCGTGCTTTCAGCAATCTGCTGCTCGACACCTACACCGACTCGACCAACCTGGGGATCGTGCGGGACTGCGGCGGCGGTGGCCAAAGCGAGCACAAGGAGGGCCGGGCCTTCGACTGGGGAGTCTCGGTGACCAACGCCCACCAGGTCGCCGAGGCGCCGTCCTGAGCTGGCTGCTCGCCGCGGACGCCAGCGGCAACAAGGCGGCCCGGGTCCGCCGATTCGAGATCATGTACATGATCTGGAACAGCCGGATCTGGCAGGCCTACCAGGCCGACAAGGGCTGGCAGGTCTACGTCGGCGAGAGCGCGCACACCGATCACGTCCATTTCTCGTTCGGGTGGAACGGCGCCAAGCAGGTCACCTCCTGGTGGTCGGGCAAGGTCGCACCGATCGAGGACGGCCCTTCGGCAAACTCGCCGATCTCCCCACAGCCACGTCCGTCCAACCTGCTGCTGCTCGCGACCTACGGCGCCATGGTGCTGCAGCAGGGCAGCGCCGACCCGGCCGCAACCAGGGTTGTCCAGATGGCCCTGGGCATCACCGCCGACGGCGACTTTGGCCCGAACACGGCGACGGCGGTCAAGGCGTTCCAGGCGGCCCAGAAGGTGACTGTGGACGGAATCGTCAACAGCAACGACTGGCTCGTCCTGTTCCCCAGGCCCCACGTGCCGTTCGGGGCGCTGGAGACCAGCAGCTTCGGGATCCCCGGCACCGTCGTAGTGAAGGGCTGGGCGATTGATGCTGACACCCCGGACCCGATCCGGGTGCACCTCTACGTTGACGGTGCCCTCACGACCGCCCTGATCGCCGGTGACTCACGGCCCGACATCGAGAAGTCCTACCCCGGCATTGGCCCCGAGCTCGGCTACTCGACGGCCCTGACGCTCGCCGAGGGAACACACAAAATCTGCGCCTACGCGATCAACGTCGGTGCCGGGACGGAGAACCCGAGCATCGGGTGCCAGACCGTAGCTGTGCACCACTCACCGATTGGGCGCTCCGACACGCCCCGACACGCTCCGGCTCGCCCCGGGCTTGCTGGACTTCTCCGGATGGGTCTTCGACCCTGATAGCGCCGCCGTCGTCCGGGTATCGCACACCGTCGACGGCGGGGCAGTGTCGACGGTCCCCGCGTCCGACTCCCGCCCCGACGTCGGCGCCCACTACCCGATGTACGGCACCGACCGTGGCTACTCCGATACCGCCGACCTGGCAGCCGTCCCCGCCGGGAGCCACGTCTTCTGCGCGGTCGCGATCAACCTCGACGTTGGCTCGAACACCTCCCTGGCCTGCACGACAGGCGTCGTTCGGCACAGCCCGTTTGGCGGCTTCGACTCCCTCACCCAGACCCCCGACGGCCTCGCCGTCGTCGGCTGGGCGATCGAGCCCGACTTGGCCGGTCCCGCGACCGTGACGGGCACCCTGGACGGAGCCGCGCTTGCTGACCTGCAGGCAGGCCCGGAGCGATGTGATGTCGGCCGGATCTACCCGATCGACGGCGCCCAGCATGGCTTCAGCACTGTGCTGCCGGTGCCGGCGAAGGAGGGCAGCCACGCGATCTGCCTCACCGTGGCGAACGTGGGCACTGGCCCTGTCGCCACGGCGAAGTGCCGGACGATCGTGGTTGCCCACAAGTCGTTCGGGCGCTTCGATGTGGTGAGCGTGGGCAACGGCCAAGTCACCGTCGGTGGCTGGAGCATCGACTCCGACACGGCCTGGCCCGTACCGGTGCACGTGCAGATCGACGGGACGCTGGTCGGCCAGAGTGTGGCGAATGTGCTGCGTGCCGACGTCACCCGGGCCTTCCCCCCGTACGGCGGCAGGCACGGCTTCCGGTTCACACCGTCCGCCACTTTGGCCAAGGGCACCCACTCCGTCTGCGTCTACGCGATCAACACCGGAGCCGGTACCGGCAACCCGTTGCTCGCCTGCCACCTAGTGACCGTCGCCTGAGCCACGCTCGTTGACCACCCAGGCGTCGTTCACAGCGGACACGTGTGTGCCAACGCCGGCTCCCGCCGCCGACATCGGCCGCGGCCAGGCAAGCGGACTTCCGTTCCGTAACCAATGCCGTTGTCGTTTACCGCCCGCGTCGATGAGTCAGCACCTCCGAACGTCGAACACAACTCGCCGTGCCGTTCGTTGGGGTTCGTCTGCCTCTGTTCACCCATCTGAACCCGGGTGTGACCCCATCCCGAACCCGCAAGGTCGCGGCCGCGATTACTCCCCGCG
>JAYTHM010000595.1:0-2641 GCA_043732645.1 Frankiales bacterium | reverse complement strand
TCACGGAGACGGTGCAACGCGATCCTGGCCGCAACCCGGCAAGCACTCGCGCCGACATCGAGGACGAGCTCGCCCGGACCATCGGGGCCACCCACGTCATCTGGCTGCCGCGGGGGCTCACGCGGGACTCAGACACCTTTGGTACTCGAGGCCACGTCGACCTCGTCGCGACGATCTCCTCACCCGGCCGACTGCTCGTGCACGACCAGCGCGACACATCACACCCGGACCACGCCGTGATGGCCCAGATCCGCGACGTCCTCGCGGCTTGCGTCGATGCCCGGGGTGGGCCGTTCGAGATCGTCGACCTGCCGGCACCGGCCACCCTGCGCGACGGCGGGGGCTTCGTTGACTACAGCTACGTGAACCACGTGCTCGTCAACGGTGGCGTCATCGCGTGCGCTTTCGATGACCCGCATGATGCCGACGCGGTGGCGGTCTTGCAGGAGGCGTACCCGGGTCGCGAGGTGGTGACCGTCGACGCGCGTCCGCTGTTCGAGCGCGGTGGCGGCATCCACTGCATTACCCAGCAGCAGCCCGCTGCTGGAGGGCAGGCGCCCACTGCCGCCTGAGTTCGGTGGTGTCGCCACCCGGAGAGTTCCACAGGTTCCACAGGCCCACAGCGACCCGGCACACGGCCGGCCGGCGGACCTAGACTCCTGGGCGTGGCAGGCCGGATCCGGGACGAGAGCATCCAAGCCGTTCGCGAGCGCGCAGCCATCGACCAGGTGATCGTCGAGGCGGGTATCGCGCTGCGCAACGCCGGCGGCGGCCGGCTCAAGGGGCTATGCCCGTTCCACGACGAGAAGACCCCGAGCTTCAACGTGAACCCCGCCAACGGCTACTACATGTGCTTTGGCTGCGGCGAGTCCGGCAACGTCATCAGCTTCGTCACCAAGCACGACCACATGTCCTTCCCGGAGGCCGTGGAGCACCTCGCCCGCCGCTACAACGTCGACCTGCAGTACGAGGAGGGCGGCCAGGCGGCCCGTTCCACCACGAGCCAGCGGACCCGGCTGCTGCTGGCCCACAAGGAGGCGGCGGCCTTCTACGTCGACCAGCTCAGCAGCCCCGAGGCCGTCGTGGGACGCCAGTTCCTCGCCGAGCGGGGTTTCGACCAGGCCGCAGCTCAGACCTACGGCGTGGGCTTTGCCCCGTCCGGGTGGGACACCCTTACCAAGCACCTGATGGCGAAGGGCTTCACCCGCGACGAGCTCCTGACCGGCGGCCTGTCCGGGCAGAGCAGCAAGGGCTCGCTGATCGACAAGTTCCGCTTCCGGCTGCTATGGCCGATCCGCGACATCGGCGGGGAGGTCATCGGCTTCGGGGCGCGCAAGCTGTCGACCGACCCGGCCGACACCGGACCGAAGTACCTCAACACCTCCGAGACCCCCATCTACAAGAAGTCCAGCGTCCTCTACGGCCTGGACCTCGCGAAGAAGGAGATTGCCAAGCGCCGGGAGGCGGTGGTGGTCGAGGGCTACACCGACGTCATGGCCTGCCATCTGGCCGGCGTGCCGACCGCGATCGCGACCTGCGGAACAGCCTTCGGCGCCGACCACATCGCTGTCATCCGGCGGTTGCTCATGGACCAGGACGAGTTCCGCGGCGAGGTCATCTTTACCTTCGACGGCGACGCGGCCGGGCAAAAGGCCGCGCTCAAGGCCTTCGGTGACGACCAGCGGTTCGTGACGCAGACCTTCATCGCGGTCAGCCCCGGCGGCATGGACCCGTGCGAGCTGCGCCTGGCCCATGGTGACCACGCGGTCCGCGACCTCGTCGCGGCGCGGGTGCCACTGGTGGAGTTCGCCATCAAGGCGGGCCTGTCGCACTACGACCTCGAGACGGTCGAGGGTCGCGTTCAGGCGCTCAACCACGCCGCACCTCTCGTCGCGAAGATCAAGGACCGGGCGCTGCGCCCGGAGTACGCGCGGCGGCTGGCCGGCTGGCTGGGCATGGAGGTCGAGCCGGTCGTCGCGAAGGTCGCCGAGGTGACCGGTGACCCGCGGGCAGGCCAGCGCCGCGTGGCGCCCCCGCTGACCGCCGACGCCTCCCTGCTCCGCCTCGAGCGGGAGACTCTCAAGCTCGCGGTTCAGACGCCGTACGCGGTGGCGCCGATTTTCGACGAGCTCGACGACGAGGTGTTCGTGGACGCCACCCACCGGCTCGTCCAGGACACGATCCGCAAGGCCGGCGGTGTCAGCCCCGCCATCGGTGGCGAGGCGTGGGTCGCGACGCTGCTCGAGGCCGCGCCCGACGACACGGTCCGCAAGACCCTGATGGGGCTGGCGGTCGAGGCCCTGCTCAGCGACTGGGAGCCCGAGCGGTACGGGCCCGAGACCCTCACCCAGCTGCAGATGCACGCCGCGACACGGCGGGTCGTCGAGCTCAAGGGCAAGGTGCAGCGCATCAACCCGGTCGACGACGCCGAGCTCTACCACCGCGCCTACACCGAGCTCATCGCGCTCGAGCGCACGGTCCGGTCCTTCCGCGAGGCTGCGAGCAACGGCCTGTGAGGCTGCGCCGCAGCACCGTGCCCGACGCCGTCCGGGCGCTCAAGACCGACGCGCGCCGCCTGGCCTGGGGCCTCACCCCGGACGGTACGCCGCTGGTTGCCACGGCGACGGGCCTTCACGCCGGC
>JAYTHM010000594.1:0-2643 GCA_043732645.1 Frankiales bacterium | reverse complement strand
TCTGGATCTCGGTGGTCGCCTCGGCGGACGTGCGGATCGCGGTGGCCGGCGCCGTTGTCGGGTTCGCCGGGCCGCGGGTGGTGGAGGCCTACACCGGAGCGCTGCCCGGGCCGCACAGCCACACCGCCGAGAGCGCGTACGCCGCCGGGCTGGTCGACGCGGTACTGCCCAAGGAGGGGGTGGCCGATTGGCTCCGGGCAACGCTGGCAACGCTGGCGCCGTCCACCGCCGGCGCGCTGCCGGCCCCGCCGGTGAGGGTCCCGTCGGTCGTGGGCGGCTGGGAACAGGTGCTGCGCTGCCGGGCCCGGACCGTAGGTGGCCGCGAGTTGCTGACCGAGCTGCTCACCGACCGGGTGACGCTGCAGGCCCGGCTCGGTGACGCCAGCGTCGCGGCCTGCCTCGGCCGGTTGTCGGGCCGACCCGTGGTAGGCGTGGCCGTCGCCGCGGAGGTCGGCGGCCGGCCGACCCCCGACGGCTTCCGGCTCGCGGCCCGGGCGTACCGGCTGGCGGGGCGGTTGGGACTGCCGGTGCTGACCCTGGTGGACACCCCCGGCGCGGAACCCGGCCCCGCGGCCGAGCAGGACGGGATCGCGCCCGCCATGGGCGAGGCCCTCGACGCACTGCTGACCTGCCCGAGCCCCACCCTGGCTCTGATCCACGGAGAGGGCGGCTCCGGAGGCGCGCTCGCCGTGACGGCCACCGACCTGGTTCTGCTGACCGATGAGGCGTACTTCGCACCGATCGGTCCGGAGGGGGCTCAGGCCGCACTGCGCAAGCCACGCGAGGACTGCGCCGACCGGATGCGGATCGTGCCGGCCGACCTGCTGTCGCTTGGCTTTGCGGACGCCCTGGTCACGCCCGCCGACGTGGCCCCTCAGCTGGCCACCCTCGCGTCCCTTCCTGATGACGTACGTCGGGAGATGCGGCTTTTACGATGGTCCAGCCCTCTTCCGGGCACTCTTTAAGTCGTCACCTTCTCCCGCTTGACCAGCAAAGGGTGTGGTTTCCATCACGCCGGGTATCCGTGCGTCCTACAGTTCGTAGCGATCGCATGACCTTCGTGGAGGACCGCCCCGTGCTCGACCCCCGACCCCGGCTGCAGCGCGCGGCGCGCACCACCAGGCGCGGCGTCGAGACGGTCTGCACCCCCGCTGGCCTGCGCGGCGCTGCCACCGAGTTGGCCTGGATCACTGCCCACGGCGCGCTCTACCCGCTGGGGTTGTCGACTGAGCGGCGTCGTGAGCGCGGCCGCGAGGAGCTCGACCGCTTCACCCTGAGCGACCTGCCGCCCCTCCAGCGAGGTCTGCTGATGGGCGACGTGGTCGCGGCCGGCACGCCGATCATCTTGATCCACGGCCTGGTCGACAACCGATCGATCTTCACCCTGCTCCGGCGGGCCCTGCGCAGGCGCGGCTTTGGGCGGGTCCTCACGCTCAACTACAGCCCCTTCACACAGGACATCCGCAGCGTCGCGGCCCGGCTGGCTGCCCTCGTCGAGAAGACCTGCGAGGAGACCGGCTACGAGCGGGTCCACGTTGTCGGCCACTCTCTCGGGGGCGTCATCGCCCGCTACTACGTGCAGCGCCTCGGCGGTGACGCGCACGTCCACACCGTCTGCACCCTGGGCTCCCCGCACGCAGGCACCTTCGCTGCGCACCTGCTGCCCCAGAAGGTCGTCAAGCAGCTGCGCCCCGGCTCCGACGTGATGACCGAGCTCGCCGAGCCCTGCCCAGGCCTGCGCACCCGGTTCATCGCCTTCTGGAGCGACCTCGACCAGCTGGTCGTCCCGAAGCGCTCCGCCCGGATCGACCACCCGGACCTGCTGGCCCGCAACGTCCTGCTGCGGGGAGTCGGACACATGTCGCTGCCCATCGATGGCCGGGTCGTCCGGGAGATCGCCGCGGCGCTCGCACACCTCGACGAGGACGGCTCGACAGTCACCGCGGGGGTCACCTCGATCGACGCGGTCCCCACCCCCGCTGGCCTTGCGGTCCCACCGCGCGGGCGGTTCCGGAACCGCTGCACCGCTGCGCAGTAGCCGTGGGGTGATGCTCCCGATCGGCCGTGTTTTCCTTACTCCGCACGGGACATCTTTGCGGTGAGCGGTCTGTTCGGATTACGTTGGGTACCGGACCGCGCCATGGGCGTGGTCGACGCGGCTGGCTGCACGTGTCCGCGCGGACGGCGCCCCCGACCGGAAGCGCCCTTTCGCTGTGACCCGATTCCCTCGCGTGCGCCGCTGGCCTTACCAACGTGGCCCCTGCCTCTGACCCCCTCTCCGCGGCGAACCCTCCGGTCGCCGTGGTCGCTGTTGACCGGGCGACCGCCCGCCACGCCCCCGTCGTGGCGGCTCCGCGCGTCATCGGGCTGCGGGCCACCCCGACCCGCGCCCTTCCGGTTAAACCGGCGCGGGTAGCGCCCCCCCAAGATCGCGCCGCGCGCAGTTACGTGGGTGCGGCCCCCTGCGGCAGACGTCAACAGCCCCTACGGGATGCGCTGGGGACAGATGCACAAGGGCATCGACTTCGCCACGTCGTACGGTGATCGGCTGCACGCGATCGGCGACGGGGTGGTCGTCGGTGCCGGCTACCAGAGCGAGGAGGGCGGCTACGGCCAGATAACCCTCATTCGGCACACCGACGG
>JAYTHM010000593.1:0-2651 GCA_043732645.1 Frankiales bacterium | reverse complement strand
CTCTGCTGCTGTCCCAGGCCCTTCAGCTGCGCGACCCGGAAGCAGGTCGCGCACTGTTCGTGGGCACCGATGCCGAACTTGACTACCTCGAGCGCGTGGACTCCACGACCTTCGAGCTAGCGCCTGACGGGGACCTGCTGGTCGTCGCCGCAAAGGTGGGCGCCACCCGACTGCTCGACAACCTTCCCCTGAAGGGCCGCTAGATGCTGACGAGCAAGATCCACCGTTCCACCGTGATGTTGGCCGACCTGCTGGCCTACGGACAGCTGGACGAGCTGCCCAGGACCAGCCCAACCCGCGGCGACCTGCGCCATCTCGACGACCCGACGCTGGTCCGGTGATGCGAGCCACCAGGTTGCTGTCCCCAGACCCAGGCTGGACCGTCGAGACCGACGTCGTCGTCGTCGGGTCAGGTGTCGCCGGGCTGATGACCGCCCTGCACGCAACCCGGGCCGGGCGGGTCATGGTCGTCACCAAGGTGCACGTCGACGACGGCTCGACCCGCTGGGCCCAGGGCGGAGTCGCCGCTGCGCTCGGCGCTGACGACTCCCCTCAGGAGCACCTGCTCGACACCCTCGAGGCCGGCGTCGGTGTCTGCGACGTCGACGCCGTCCGGGTTCTGTGCGAGGAGGGCCCGGCGCGGCTGCGCGAGCTGATCGCGCTCGGTGCCGCCTTCGACCTCGACCCGTACGGCGAGCTGCAGCTGACCCGCGAGGGCGGCCACCACCGCGACCGGATCGTCCACGCGGGCGGTGACGCCACCGGTGCCGAGGTCTCCCGCGCCCTGGTCGCTGCCGTCCTCGCCCACCCGAAGATCCAGGTTATCGAGCACGCGCTGGTCTTGGACCTGCTGCGCACGGCAGACGGTCGTACAGCGGGACTGACCCTGCACGTGCTGGGGGAGGGCACGCAGGACGGCGTCGGCGCCGTGTACGCCCGCGCGGTCGTGCTCGCGACCGGCGGCATGGGGCAGGTCTTCTCCTCCACCACCAACCCGAGTGTCTCTACCGGCGACGGCGTCGCCCTCGCCCTCCGAGCCGGCGCAGAGGTCACCGACCTCGAGTTCGTGCAGTTCCACCCGACCGCCCTCTGGCTCGGCCCAGCAGCGACCGGCCAGCAGCCCCTGATCAGCGAGGCGGTCCGCGGTGAGGGTGCCTTCCTCGTCGACGCCACCGGCGCGCGGGTCATCACGGTCGAGGACCACCCGCTCGCCGACCTCGCCCCCCGGGACGTCGTGGCCAAGGCCATCACCCGCCGGATGCATGCCCTCGGTACCGACCACGTGTTCCTCGACGCCCGGGGCGTCGGGGGCGTCGAGGCCCGGTTCCCGACGATCGTCGCCCGCTGCCGGGAGGCCGGCATCGACCCCCTCGTCGACCTCATCCCGGTCGCGCCCGCGGCCCACTACGCCAGCGGCGGGGTCCGCACCGACCTCAACGGGCACACCTCCGTCCCGGGTCTCTACGCCTGCGGGGAGGTGGCCTGCACCGGCGTGCACGGGGCGAACCGCCTCGCGTCCAACTCGTTGCTCGAAGGCCTGGTCTTTGCCGGCCGGATCGGTGAAGACCTCCTGCGCGGCCTGCCCGAGCAGGGCGAGGTCGTCCGTCAGGGCCGCAGGACCGTACTCCTGGACCCGGCGATGCGCGGCGAGTTGACCCGCACCATGACCGAGGGCGCCGGCGTCCTGCGGTCCGCGGATTCCCTTGCGGCCACGGCAAAGGCGCTCCTGGTCCTTGAGGACCGCGTCTCTGTGGCTCCCTCCCCGGCGGCCTGGGAGGCGACCGGCTTGTACGCCGTCGCGAGCGCCCTCGTCGCGGCCGCGGCCCGCCGCGAGGAGACCCGTGGCGCGCACTGGCGCGAGGACTTCCCGCTCCCGTCCGAGGCCTGGCGCGGCCACCTCGTCACGACGCTCGACGGCACCATCTACGAACCTGTGAAGGACTGACGCGTGACCCTCTCGGGCGCCACCTGTAAGGCCCTCGGGGACCTCGACGTCTACGCGGTGGCGGACCTCGCACGTCGCACCGTCGCTGAGGACCTCGCCGGTGGGGTCGACGTCACGAGCACCGCCACCGTCCCTGAGACCCTCATGGGTACGGCAGCCTTCGTCCCCCGCGCCCCCGGTGTTGTTGCCGGCCTCGGCGTCGCGATGGCCTGCATCGAGGTGGTCGGGCCCGTCACGTGGGACATCGTCGGTGTCGACGGACCCGCCGCCGCGGGGCAGACCGTCCTGCAGATGACCGGCCCCGTCCGCACCCTTCTCACCGGCGAGCGGTCCGCCCTCAACCTGCTGTGCCACCTGTCAGGCGTCGCCACCGCGACGGCTGCGTGGGTCGCGGCCGTCGCCGGCACCGGCGCGCGGATCCGCGACACCCGCAAGACCACGCCGGGCCTGCGGGCCCTCGAGAAGGCCGCGGTCGTCATCGGTGGCGGCGTCAACCATCGGATGTCGCTGTCCGACGCCGCCCTCGTGAAGGACAACCACATCGTTGCCGCCGGCGGCGTTGCGCCCGCCTTCCGGGCTGTCCGGGAGCTCTGGCCGGACCTCGACGTCGAGGTCGAGTGCGACACCGTCGCGCAGGTGGCGGAGGTCGTTGCCGCTGGTGCGGACCTGGTCCTGCTGGACAACATGTCCCTTGCCGACATGGTCG
>JAYTHM010000592.1:0-8876 GCA_043732645.1 Frankiales bacterium | reverse complement strand
TGTACGTCGGAGCAAGATCGACTGAGCGAGGAGAACGGCACCTACCGAGTGGCGTCCCCGCAGGCTGCGGCTCAGCGTCTGACTCTTCGTGCTTCCCTCGCTTCGGGTCGCTCAGGGCAGGTAGCTGAGCACTGCGATGACGGTATCGTCCGTTCGCTCTCAGCCGAGTTCGTTCAGGTGCGCATCGACCCGCAGCACGGTTTTTTAGCTGGCGAGCCCGGGTGGCAACGACGCGAAGAAATTTGCCCTTGGCCCCTCGCCGAACAGCCGGCTGTCGGGCAACCGGGCCTCGCTCAGCCCATCGCTGAACACCATGAGCAGATCCCCAGCGCCGAGCTCCAGGTCAATGCTGTGCCATTTCTGCTGCAGGCCTGGGCCGAGCAAGCCATTGGTGGGCACGATCACCTCCCGGAATGTCTCCCGGGTTCGGACCCACGGGGCTGGGTGACCGGCCACCAGCAGGCGCAGGGCGCCTGAGCCCGGTGTGAGCTCAATCAGGCACAGCGTCGCGAACGGATCGCAAACTCATCGGCCAGCGCCGCCTTGAGCAACGGCAGAGCCTGGAAGGCATCGCCGGTGACCCAGGTAATTCCCTTGAGCGCCTTGCGGATGCTCATCCCCAGCGCCCCCGCATGGGGGCCTTCCCTGACACGTCGCCGACGCAGAACAGCACCCGGCCCTTTGGCAGGTTAAACCAGTCGTAGAAGTCTCCACCCACAGGCACGGCGTCCCCCGCGGGCTGGTGGAGCGCTGCAAAGGACCAGCCGGTGATCTCCGGGAGCCCAGCTGGCAACAGCATGCATTGCAGGGTGGCTGCGAGGGCCTCACCCTCGCCCTGCTGAGTCATTCCGGCCGCAATCTTTGGGTGGGTGGATCTTGATTTGGCCTAGCCTGGCACCATACGGCCATGTCCTACGTCTTTTACTGCCGCGAGGCCGGATTCGACTGCAACACCATGGTCGATGGCGAGACGGTAGAGGAGAACCTCACCAAGGTGGGCTCCCATGCCGCTGGTGATCACGACATCTCCGTTACGCCGGTCATGGCGGATCAGGTGCGAACCCTGATCAAGAGCAACTGACGGTCAGTCGGGACGGATATCTACAGATGTCCGCGTGCCTACGTTGATAGCGAACAAGACCAGACAGGCACGCTTCCCCATTCAGGCATACGAACGCGGGGGAAGGGTGATGCTCCCGGCGGGAGGCGCCGTTCTTCTTGCCCTTGTGTTTGCCGGAGACTTTCCCCATGCAGATGCACATCGGCCAGGTCAAGCTGACCAGGCAGCAGGTAAGCCGGCTGGTAGCGACCCAGTTCCCCGACTGGGCAGGCCTTGCGCTCCACCGGGTCGAGGAGTCCGGGACCGACCATGTGCTCTACCGACTAGGGGACACGCTGGTCCTTAGGCTCCCGATCATCGAGTGGGCTGTCGGCCAGGTGGACACCGACCAGCGCTGGCTACCAAGGCTGGCCCCACACCTGACTCTTCCGGTCCCGCTGCCGGTGGCGGTCGGCAGACCAGGGCACGGGTACCCGTTCCTCTGGACGGTCGTCTCGTGGATCGAGGGAGAACCAGCCACCGCAGCCAACCTCGACCTGGACCGAGCGGCCGACGACCTGGCCGCCTTCGTGCGCTCCCTTCGCATTGCCCCCGTCGAAGGCGGACCGGTCAACCAGGGAACCCGACGGGGCGGATTGCTGGCGGCCCTGGATGAGGACGTCAGGGGCTTGATCGCCCAGCTTGCAGACGATCTCGATGTACCGGCTGTGACTCGGGTGTGGGACGCGGCCGTCCGAGCCGCACCTTGGTCGCAGCTGCCGGTCTGGATCCACGGTGACCTTGCTCCGGGCAACCTGCTCGTTCGAGACCGACGGCTGGTGGCGGTTATCGACGCCGGCAGCCTCGGGCTCGGCGACCCGGCCGCAGATCTCGCCCCCGCCTGGAACCTGTTTGATGGATCGAGCCGGGAACGCTTCTTGGCTGGCGTTGCTGGAGATGACGGCCAGGGGTCGAGGGCGAGGGGCTGGGTGTTGGCGCCCGCGTTGCAGGGGCTCGGCTACTACCGGGACAGCCGCCCCGACCTGAGTGCCGCCGCCCGCGACCGGATTGCGGCCGTCACCACCTGAGTGGGGCCTCGTTGCAGTCTTTGAAGTAACGACCGCCGACTCCTCTGAGCAGCGGGGAGGTCGGGGTGACGTGCCTCTGCAGGTTCGTCATGATCGCCCCTGGCATCAGGGAGTTGGCCGTGATCCCCGGAGAACCCGCGGTCCGGACTGGGAGGACCAGGTTCGCCGGCTGCTCGCCCTCGTGATCGACGGCCTCCGGTACAGCGCCCCGCGCTGACCTCCGACGGGGACGTTCGTCACAGGTGCAACGGGCAACGTTCTGGGTAGGACTTGGTTGTAGGAGCAATCAACCCTGACCCTGATGGAGTCCCTGTGATCGACCTGTTCGCACCGTTCACCCTCGGAAAGCTCGAGCTCAGCAACCGCCTCGTGATGGCGCCGCTGACCCGCAACCGTGCCGGCGCCGGTGAGTCCCCGACCGAGCTCGCCGCCGAGTACTACGCCCAGCGCGCCACGGCCGGCCTCATCATCACTGAGGGGACCCAGCCGTCCGCCGTCGGCCAGGGCTACCCGCACACCCCGGGTCTGCACACCGACGAGCAGGTCGCCGGCTGGACCCTCGTCGCCGATGCCGTCCACGCCCGCGGTGGCCGCATCATCGCGCAGCTCATGCACTCCGGTCGCATCAGCCACCAGGCGATCACTGGCCTGCAGCCGGTCGCGCCCTCGGCCGTCACGCCGGCCGGGGAGGTCTACACCGAGCAGGGGATGAAGGCCTTCGAGCAGCCTCGTGCGCTGGCCACCGAGGAGCTCCCCGGCGTCGTCGCCGAGTTCGTCGACGCCGCGCGCAGGGCTGTCTCCGCGGGCCTGGACGGCGTCGAGCTGCACGCCGCCAACGGCTACCTGCTCCAGCAGTTCCTGTCCGACAGCACCAACACCCGTACCGACTCCTACGGCGGATCCCCCGAGAACCGGGCCCGCTTCGTGATCGAGGTCGCCACCGCCGTTGCCGACGCCATCGGCCCGCAGCGGGTTGGCATCCGGATCTCCCCCGCCGGTACGTTCAACGACATCGCCGAGACCGAGACCGAGGCGACGTACACCGCCCTGATCGAAGGGCTCAACCCGCTTGGGCTGCTGTACTTGCACGTCGTCGAGGGGCCGGAGACCGACTTCCACCTCGCGCTGCGCAAACAGTGGGAGGGGGCGTTCATCTTCAACACCGGCTTCACTGGCCCTTCCGACCTCGCGACCGCTCAGGAAGCCGTCGACTCCGACGCGACGGACCTGTTCTGCATCGGGCGCGGCTTCCTCGCCAACCCCGACCTGGTCGAGCGCCTGAGCACCGGTGCCGAGCTGAACGAGCCCGACATGGAGACGTTCTACAGCGGCGGCGCGAAGGGCTACACGGACTACCCGACCCTGTCGGCCTAGTCTGGACCAGTCTCCCCGACCCACGACAGGAAGAGGGCAGATGAGCCAGGCCGTCTTCAAGGCAACGGCGACCGCGCCGTCGCTCGACGAACTTGAGACCTACCGGACCGAGTTGCGCGGGTACTGCTACCGGATGCTCGGCTCGGCATTTGACGCTGACGACGCCGTGCAGGAGACCCTGGTCAAGGCCTGGCAGGGGCTCGACCGGTTCGAAGGTCGGTCATCGGTGCGATCGTGGCTGTACCGGATCGCGACCAACGCGTGCTTCGACAGCCTCAGGGCACGGGGGCGACGCGCCCTTCCCATGGATCTGAGCCGCCCCGTGCCCGCCACCACCGCGCCGATCGAGACGCGCCCCGAGGCGACCTGGATCGAGCCGGTTCCGGACGGCGACGTCATACCCGAGACCGGTGACCCGGCGCAGCACGCGGTGCTGCAGGACAGCATTCGGCTGGCGTTCGTGGCGGCACTGCAGATGCTGCCGCCCCGTCAGCGGGCGGTCCTGATCTTGCGGGAGGTCCTGTGCTGGCAGGCCACGGAGGTTGCCGAACTGCTCGACACGACGGTCGCCTCGGTTAACAGCGCCCTGCAGCGGGCGCGAGCCACCCTCGGCACGGTCGACACCGCACCGCAGCCGTTGAGCGTCGCCGACAAGGCGCTCCTCGCGCGTTATGTCACGGCCTTCGAGGCCTATGACATCGCGGCACTGGTCGCGCTGCTGCACGAGGACGCGAGCATCTCGATGCCGCCGTTCTCGATGTGGCTGCAGGGCGCCGACGAGCTGCGCGACTGGTACCTCGGCTACGGCAGCGGCTGCAACGACTCGGTCATGGTTGCCCTGGTGGCCAACGGGATGCCCGCGTTCGCGCAGTACAAGCCCGACCCTGCGGGCGGCTACTCGAGCTGGTCGATCCAAGTCCTCAAGCTGTCAGCCGGGAAGATCGCGCACATCCACCACTTTCTCGACCCGGCGCTGTTCCCCCGCTTCGGTCTTCCCAACCAGCGCCGGTAGCCCGCCCAGCCCTAGTAGCCCCAGGTCCATCGGCCCCTGTACGTCGCACATCACTGCCTGCCAGCATTGCAGGAGGGCGTGCACGCCCTTCACCACCCCCGCCCGCTCGAGGTGTTCGGGCCCACGCGCATGGCTACCCGCGTGCGCCCGAACACCTGCTGGCACCCGAGCGAGGTGTTCGGGGCCACGCTCGCGCTCGCGTGCGCCCGAACACCTGCGCGGGCTCGTACCCCAGCAGTCAAGTTTAAGTCTCGTCGGGGAATCCCGATAGGGCGGTGGTGGTTGACACAGTCGTACGGCGGGAATCATCGCTGTACGCCAGTGCGCGGCACCTCAACGACGAGAGCGCCGCCCAGGCCACCCAAGACCCGCCGCGCAGCCTTGTGCGGCATCGCAGAGAAGAGATGAGTCGATGAACGACTACGGACCCTGGGACGACTAAGTCCCCAACCCTGGGCCGCCCTGCAGAACTGCTGCCGGGCGGCCTTCGTCGTTCCTGGGCACGGCAGACTCTTGTCCATGCTCACCGGACCCGTGCTCACCGCCGAGGACCTGCACGAGCAGCTGAGCTGGCATTGGCAGGCCCGACTGCGCCCGCGGTTGGTCGGCCTCTCCGATGTTGAGGCACACTGGCCGCCCGGCGCGTGGACGGTGGTCGATGGGTGCTTCGAGGGCGTCTGGCCCACGCCCGACCCGCCGCCGGTGACGACCATCGCGTGGCGGCTGGGCCACCTCGGCGTCCTGCTCGCCGACCGCGCCAGCGCTCACTTTGGGGACCGCACCTGGACCACGGCCTTGCCGGAGACGGCCGACGGCTTGCTTGACCTCGTCGATGCCGGCTACGCCCGCTGGTCGGCGGGCCTCCTGTCGGTGTCCCCGGAAAGGCTGGGCCGCGCGCACCAGGGGCCGCCCGGGTCCTCGGACGAGCGTTACCCGCTGTGGGCTGTGGTGCTGCACGTCAACGCTGAGGTGATCCACCACGGCGCCGAGGTGGCCCTGCTTCGGGACCTCTACGGGACCCGGTGAGCTTTCGGCCCCAGGCAAAGACGTGCAAGGGTCGCGGCATGACGCGCGACACCCTGCACCTGTCCGGGCCGGTCCTGGCAGGTGCCGACGACGTCCGCCCCGAGGCTTGGGTCCTCGACGGCCGGGTCACCTACGACCGGCCTGCGGGCGAGATGACCAGGGTTGAGGGCTTCGTCCTGCCCGGCCTCGTCGACGCGCACTGCCATATCGGCCTGGGCACGCACGGCGAGGTGCCCGTCGAGGTCGCCGAGCAGCAGGCGCTGACCGATCGCGACGCCGGGGCGCTGCTCCTGCGCGACGCCGGCTCGCCCGCCGACACCCGCTGGGTCGACGACCGCGAGGACCTCCCGGTGCTGGTACGGGCCGGGCGGCACATTGCCCGCACGAGGCGGTACCTGCGCGACTTCGCCGACGAGGTCGAGCCGGACCAGCTGGTCGAGACCGTACGTCGGCAGGCCGCCCGCGGCGATGGCTGGGTGAAGCTCGTCGGTGACTGGATCGACCGCAGCACCGGCGATCTCGGGCCGTGCTGGCCCGCGGACGTGCTCGCCGAAGCGATCGCCGCGGCCCACGTGTCGGGGGCACGGGTCACGGCGCACTGCTTCGCCGAGCAGTGCCTGGAGGACCTCGTCGTCGCCGGGATCGACTGCATCGAGCACGGCACCGGCCTGACGGAGGCGACGATCGCGCTGCTGGCGGAGAGAGGCGTCGCCGTCGTACCGACGCTGATCAACATCGATACGTTCCCCGACATCGCGGCGGCGGCGCAGGAGAAGTTCCCGACCTACGCGGCGCACATGCGGGCGCTGCACGCATGCCGACATGCCACGGTCCGGGCCGCCTTCGAAGCCGGGATCGCCCTGTACGCCGGGACCGACGCTGGCGGGGCCCTCGCCCACGGCCGGGTCGCCGACGAGGCGCTGGAGCTCGCCCGGGCCGGGCTGCCTTCGTCGGCGGTGCTCGAGGCGACCTGCTGGCGGGCGCGCTCGTGGCTCGGCCATGAGGGGCTGACCGAGGGTGCCCAGGCCGACCTGGTGGTCTACGCGAGCGACCCTCGCGATGACCTGCGGGCCTTGCAGCACCCGACTGTCGTGGTCCTGCGTGGCGTGCCCCGCCGTCCCTCGTAGCCGAGCAGACGGAGCTCTGGACGACTGACCCAGCAGCCAGTGGCACTTCTGGGCAGACCAGCACAGCGTCGGTCAGCGCCGTGGCGCCGCGGTGCAGGCAGCGGGCCAGTGCCGATCCGGCCCTCCGCGAACAGCGCCACGCGGTGCGCGCGAGTGCTCGAGGAAGTCATGCTTTAAGCATCGGTCAGGGCGGGGGGCAGGCCCTGAGTACGACTACTCGACTCCCCGGCCGCTCTCGGCTGAGGTCCCCCAGACAGAACGGTCGGCTGACGCGCGTCGGCTCATCCCCGGGCCGAGCAGCACCCCGACCGTCACGGCCTCCCCAGCCCTCCCCCGAGCGGGCAGGGTCTTCAGGATCCTGGCCAGGCTGCTCGGGGCAGGATCTCGTCGGTGCGGGTCCGGGCCTACCCACTGACCGGGTCCAGCAGCAGCTGCACCGTCACCGGCTTCAGGCCCTCCGGATGGGTCAGGGCCCGGACCAGCCCGTCGGCCAGGGTCGCGTGCCGAGCCGGGAGCTCCGCGGCGAGCGCTTGCAGCGCGACGTGGTCCTCCCAGGCGTGGGCAGCGTCCCGCAGCGCCTTGCGCCGGTCCCGTTCGGCGGTCCACGCCGCGAGGGCCCTAACGTCTTCCAGCTGCGTGGCCGGCAGATGTCGACCTGCGGCTGCAGCTGTGGGTAAGGCGGTTCGACGTAGTAATAGGGCGCGGTATGTGGCGGCGACCCAGGAACGGCAGGACCATGCAGATCCGCTTCCGCAAAAGCAACCTCCCATCGGCTTCCCACGACATGACCATCGCCGGCGCCTGCTCGTCGACCGGCTTCGGCTTCGACCGGGCCCGCTCCCCCCCGGGCGGCGTTCTCCAACTGGGCCGCCGTGGAGAACCTGGCCAGGTCCACCCACATCGCCTCATCCGCCACGGTCGCGACCCGGGTGATCGCCCGCACCTGCGCCTACAACACCCGCCCCGCACCCAAACGCTCAGCCAGCAACGGAAGCTCTCGCAAGCACCGGGCGACCCGCCCGCGCTCCCGGGCCGTCGGCACCGTCATCCCCAACCTCCAGCTCACCCAGTGCGCACACGACAGCACCCCCACTGGGCCCAGGCCTCCCGCGCATCCAACTCCGCGATCAGCCGGAGCAGCACCGCCTCCCCAGCCGCCACCCGACCCGCCCAACCCGCGAGCCCCTCGACCAGCGCCTCATCCGACAACCCCGCCACATCCACCGTCATGACCAGGACGCTAACCACAACATCCGACAGTTCCGGAGCCCAAGAACTGCTTCAAACAGAGGAAGTAGCTACCTCATAGCAGGATGCGTTCAGAGTTTGAGGTCTCACCGCAGGGCGTCGTCCACCTTGCTCATCAGGGCAGCGCGATAGCCTCGGCCCTTGCAAGGCGGATCATCGGGGTGGTGGCCGGCGGCGCTGTCACCGGGACGATCTACGGCCTGCTTTCCATGGTCCCGTTCGCCAAGGCGGCTGACTCGTGGGGCGAGGCCACCACCACAAGTGTGGCCTCGGCGCCATCATGACCGCCCTCGGCTTCGGCGTACCGAGGGCCGTGCCCGACGTAAGCGGGTGGACCTTGTGGATCCGAACCGGTCGTAGAGCCGAGCAGCAAGGTGAGGGTGACGCGTCCAGAGGCTTGCTAGACGGATGCGCCGGCGGCGGCCGTGAGGAAGGACGTGACGTGACGTGACCCAGGGCGCGGTCGACGTACTCGGCCCTCTCTCCGACGGGGGCGACGTAGAACAGCGCCGCGCGGGCGGTCTCGAGGTCGGCGAGCCGCGCGATGGTCCACGCGGCGAGGTATTGGCTCGACAGGCAGCCGCCGGCGGTGGCCCACGTTGCCGGCCGCGAAGAAGGGCTGGTCCACGACCCGCGCTCGGGCCTCGACTACCCACGGCTTGGTGATGAGGTCTGTGCAGATGGGCACACCGTCGAGCAGGCCGAGTTTGGCGAGCAGCAGCGCGCCGGAGCACTGCGAGCCGACCACCTGGCGCGTCGGGTCGAGGCGGAGGGAGGCTTAGAGGTCGCGCGGATTGGCCGGGTCAGGGGCTTGGCTGGGTGGGGTCGTCCTTGAGCTGTTGGAGGGCGAGGGCTTCGAGTTCGGTGACGAGCCCGTGGAGTCGTCGGGAGTTGTCCAGCAGCGGGCGTAGGGCGTCGGCCTGAGTGCTGTCCAAGGTGCGGGTGACGGTCTTGTTGTCGAC
>JAYTHM010000591.1:0-8882 GCA_043732645.1 Frankiales bacterium | reverse complement strand
TGAACGCATCCGCAGAGATAGGACTCGTGCAGTACAGGCACGCGACGTTACGGGCACCGATCAGACGGCCCGGCCATGTCCCGGCTCTGAGGTAGAGGTCATGAGCGAGTGTGTACATGGGGGCCGCCTTCACCACGAGGTGGACGCGACTAGAAGATGCAGGGTCTGGACAGTCCGATCACGCCTCTTGTAGTGTTTCAGGTCACTACTCTTTTCACTAGTACCGCTCGCCGCTGTCCCACGCCGATTGGGCCGCGTGTGTCGTCAGCCGGCTGGGCGTCGTTAACGTTGACGTGACTGGTGCTGGTCCCGAACACTGGCGACGCTGCGCGATCGTCGACTGGGTATCCCCAAGCTCTTGGGGGGTCCGACGGGCCCTCCTACATCGATGCCGTCGGAAGAGCGGTCGTGGCCGACCTGCCTTGCGCCGAGAGGCCAAGCCTGAAACTGTCGGAGCAAGAGTTGCGCTGGTCTGCCTAGACCCTGCCTCCAGGCGCCGCTGAGGCGTAGCCGGCCGAGCGCAGGAGGTTTGAATATGTTCCTGGAGTTTTGCCCACGCCACGGTGGTGCAACTCAGCGTGCTGGTCCGCGTCGAAGGCTTGGGTTGTTCTGCTGTCGGCCGCCGTTGACGCACCTTGACGCTCCTGCCGCCGCTGGGCGTGCTGGCTGCGGGCGCAGAGAGTCGACGCGTTTATGCCCAGATCGACCCGATGTATCACCTTCCGTGACGCACATAATAGAGAGAGGCACGAAATGACGTATCAGACTGTGAACCCCTATACGAATGAGCTGGTGAAGAGTTACCCGTATGCGTCAGAGGCGGAGATCGATTCCGTGATCGAGAAGTCCCATGCAGCGTTCTTGACATGGCGCACCACCGAATTCGGCGAACGATCGAAGGTTCTCACCCGCGCGGCGCAACTACTTCGCGCAGACAAGGACGCCTTCGCAGAAATACTGACGTTGGAGATGGGCAAGATCACCGCCGAGGCCGTACTCGAAGTGGAACTGTGCGCCGACATCTTCGACTACTTCGCCGAACACGGCGCTGGCTTTCTCCAGGACCAGCCTCTTCCCGTCAAGGACGCCAGCGAGGGCACGGTCACGATCGTGTTCGAACCGCTGGGGGTGCTGTACGCAATCGAACCTTGGAACTTCCCCTACTACCAGGTCGTACGCGTGTCCGCCGCGCAGATCCTGGCGGGGAACACGATCGTGCTCAAGCACGCGGAAAGCGTGCCGGCCTCGGCGCTGGCGATGCAGAAGCTCTTCGATGACGCGGGGCTTCCCGCGGGTGTGTTCACCAATCTGTTCGCGCCGATCTCGGCCACCGGGCACATCCTGGCCCACCCGCTGGTGCGGGGTGTCGCGCTGACCGGCAGTGATCGCGCTGGCACGGACGTGGGCGCTGCTGCTGGCAAGAACCTGAAGAAGAGCACCATGGAGCTCGGCGGGTCAGATTCTTTCATCGTCCTCGAGGACGCCGATATCGACAAGACCGTCGCATGGGCGGTGATGGGGCGGCACTGGAACGCCGGGCAGGTGTGCACGTCGGCCAAGCGGTTGATCATTGTGGACGCGGTCTATGACGAGTTCATGGACAAGTACCGCTCTGGAGTAGCCGCACTTCGCGCTGGCGATCCCCGCGACCCGGGGACGCAACTCGCCCCTCTGAGCACGCAGAAGGCGGTCGACAGGCTCACCGACGAGGTGAAGATGGCCGTCGACAACGGCGCGGTCACCGAGACTCTGGGCGCGCCGGTCCCACGCCAAGGTGCGTTCTTCCAGCCGACGATTCTCACCGAAGTGAAGCCAGACAACCCGGGGTATCAGACCGAGTTCTTCGGCCCGGTCAGTATGGTCTTTCGGGTCGCCAACGAAGACGAAGCGGTCGACGTCGCCAACGCTTCTCGCTTCGGACTAGGTGGATCGGTGTTCACCCGCGACCTGGTCCGCGGAGAGCGCGTCGCCCGGCGGATCGAGACCGGCATGGTCTTCGTCAACCACCCCACCATGGTCAAGTCCGACATCCCCTTCGGCGGTCTGAAGAACTCTGGCTACGGCAGCGAACTCACCGAGTTCGGGATCCGCGAGTTCGTCACCAACAAGGTCGTCGACGTCGTCAACATCGACGCCCCCTTCTAGTGTCGCGCTAGGTATGTAGCGTCACCTCGTGGGATCATGATGTGTGGCGTTGACTGTGGGTGTGGAGGTTCCGCCCGAGGATCGGGATGTGTTCAAGGGTTGGCTGCGGTCTCCGTCGTGTGTAGCTTCCGAGCTGGGGGTTGAAGCCTCGGGTGGTGACGTCGGCGGCGATGGTGTCGCGTTGGGTCCGCCATCGAGTGAGCTGTCGGCTTGGGGTGCGATGGGTGGCGGCGATGCGCAGCGCCCGGTCGAGGGCGAGCCACGCCATGAGTTTGGAGTGCACGTGGTGGGCGTCGGCGCCGCGGATCTCCCAGATGCCGGCGTCGGGTTCAGTCCATTGCCGTGCGACTTCGTCGGCGAAGCCGCGCATGGCTCGCCATGTCTCGGAGTAGAGGGGATGTCCTGCGTGGACGAGTAGCCAGGCGACGTCTAGGACCCAGTCGTACCCGTCGAGCTGGTGCTGGTCGGCGGCGCCGTTGCCGATCCGCACGGGCTGGCTGTGTGCGTAGCCAGGCCAGTCTTCAACGTCGTGCTCTGCGGTGGGGCGGCGGCCGTGGAGGGTGAACAGCACGGGGAGACGGGGGCGGTCGAGGCGGCTTGCATGGAGCAGCCAGGCCAGGAACCGGCGGGCTTCATCGACCTTGCCGGTGCCGAGGAAGGCGCCGACGCCGATGCTGGCGTCGCGGGGCCAGGCGAAGCGGTAGTCCCAGTTGCGGATCCCGCCTGGGTGTTCGGGCAGTGAGGTGGTGGGCGCGGCGAGTGGTGCCCCCGACGGCGAGTAGGTCAGCAGACGCAGGGTGAGCAGACTGCGGACCGCCGTATCACGGTACGGGAGTTCGTCGTCGATGTCGTCAGACCACGTGCGCCACCGCTGCTCGTCGGTTTCGAGCGCGGCCCAGGCGGCGTCGGCGCCGACATACACGAGTGGTTCGTGCTCGGCGACCGTGAGGACGACCGTGAGGGGTTGGCCCGGGGTGATGGTGACTGTCGTGGGTTGGCCGGGCTCGAGCCGCATCGGAGGCGAACAGCGTAGGGCGATGGCGGTCGCGGCCCAGGTGCACACGAGAATGTCACCGCGGTGCTGAGTGTGTGGCGGGCGGCGTTGTTCGCCGAGGCGGGGGTCGAAATCGATGACGGCCTCGACCCCGGCCGCCCTGCGCGGTGAGCCGGCGAACGAGCAGGGTCGAAGGCAGCAGCGCCCCGGTGACCTCGGCGATCATCCCTTCGTTGAGCATGAGCTGGCCACGTTCGGTGCGCCAGGTGGTCTCGAGGCTGGCGGTTCCTGGTCGGTAGCGGCGGCCGATGACGGTCGCCTGGCCCGACGGCCCCAACCGGAAGGTGCCGGCGGCCGAGCCCCCTACGAGGCAGCCGAAGACGGGTGAGCCGTCGAAGCGCGGAAGGCACATCCAGTCGATGGCGCCGTTGAAGCCGACCAAGGCGGCGGTGCGGGTGTCGCCGATCAGTCCGTAGTCCTCGATGGGTCGCTCGCCGCGCCCAGCGGCATCCATGCGCTCGGTCGCGGTCATCGACGTCCACACCTAGCGGACCGGTAGCCGTGGGTTTCGCGCGGGTCGCGGCAGGGCTGACGCATCTCAGTGGGCCTTGAGCAGCAGACCCAGGGCGATGCCGTAGGCCAGGTGGGCAGCGATGGCCACAATCGGGGTTTGCGGGCCGTAGTTGAGGCCGAGTAGGCCGGGCGGCTCGAGCACCGCGGCCGAGGCGGGGCCGGCCCGATCGGATGCTATCCGGGGATGGACCCTGGCGAGCAATGGGACGAGCGCGGTGAGGGCCACTGCTGCATGCAGCAGACCGAGCAGACCGCCGAGCCACCATGTGGCCCGGCCGAGCAGCGCGAAGCTAGCGGCGTAGCCGAAGGCGAAGCCCTGCCCGATCGTCAGGTGGATGAAGAACCCGGCGAACCGCGCCCGGTCGGGGTCTTCGGTGACGACGGTGCCGAGCAGCAAAGGCAGGTCCAATCGAGTGAGACCGGCCAGCTGAGCCGCGATCATGACCGCGGTGAGGGCGGTAGTGGCGACGAGCCCGAACAGCGCCCAGCCGGCCCAGTCCATCCTCAGCTGCTCGCAAGCTGGCCGGCCTTGGTGCTGAGCATGTCGAGGACGTGGGCGAACGATTCGTGGAAGCTGGCCACCCCTTGGTCCTCCAGAGTCAGGCCGATGTCGTCCATATCGACACCGACCTGGCCGAGCCTGGCCAGCACAGCGGCCGCGTCGTCGACGTTGAGGTCGATGGTGCGGGCAATGGTGCCGTGGTCCTCGAAGGCGGTGATGGTGGTCTCGGGAGGAGTGTTGACGGTGTCGGGGCCGATGAGATTGTCGACGTACAGCGTGTCGGGGTACCTCGGGTTCTTCGTGGATGTGGACGCCCACAGGGGCCGTTGGGTGTGGGCTCCGCGCGCCTCGAGCTTGGTCCAGCGCTTGCCGGCGAACTCGTCGCCGAACACCTGGTAGGCGAGTTGGGCTTGGGCAACAGCGGCCCGGCCGCGCAGGGCAAGCGCTTCGGGCGTTCCAAGCGATTCCCGGCGCCGGTCAACTTCGACGTCGACTCGGCTCACGAAGAACGAGGCGACGCTGCGTACGGCGCCGACCTCACCTCCGGCGCGGCCGTACTGTTCGAGACCCGACAGGTACGCCTCGACGACCTGGCGGTAGCGCAACAGTGAGAAGATCAACGTGACGTTGATGCTGCGGCCCTCGGCCGTCATTGCCTCGATAGCAGGCACACCTTCGGCGGTGGCCAGGATCTTGACATACACGTTGGGCTGGTCGATGCGCAGGTGAAGGTCGCGGGCGGCGGCGAGGGTGCCGTCGGTGTCGCGAGCCAACTCCGGTGCGACCTCGATGGACACGAACCCGTCAGTGCTGGCGCTGGCGTCGAAGGTCGGTCGCAGGAGCGCGAGGGCATCGCGCACGTCCGCAACCACCAGATCCCAGTAGGCGTCGGTCACCGAGCCCCCGCCGGAGATGTGCGCAGCGAACTGCTCGTCGTAGATGTCGGAACCCTCGATGGCCTTGGCGAAGATGGTCGGGTTGGCGGTTACCCCGCGGATACCGTTGGCCACAAAGCGAGTCAGCGTGCCGTCCCGGAGATAGCCGCGCGTCAGGTTGTCCAGCCACGGGCTCTGACCCTGTTCGGCGTACAGCCGCTGCAGTCTGGTCACGACGGCACCTCTGTGTCGTGCTCGCCAGGGAACACGTCGGTTTCCGACTTGTGCCAGGCCGGGTGATCACCGGCAGTTTCGACGTTGAACCCGTAGTCGAAGACAAGAGTCCCCCCGAAGGTCGCGCCCACCGACACCAGCACCGCGATCAGGACCGACAGGATGACGATCCCGATCGGCGTGACAGGCTCCGTGTGGTGGTCGTTCAGACGCCAGCCGAGGTCGGCCAACGCCAGCACCGTCACGGTGACCATGATCGTGGCGTGTGTGTTGATCGTCCGACGGGCCTGCGTCCCAGCCTCTGAGGACTTCCACGAATCCCAGAAGCCGGTCAGCGCAGCGAACAACCACCGCCGCACCACCGAGGAAGGAGAAGGTGCCGGCGTGCCACAAGTCGCGAGCCCAGGTGTGGTCCTTGCCGGCGGCGGCCGAGACGACATCGAAGACGGCCGCCGGGACGTAGGCCGCAATGGGAATGTCGGTGAGCGGCGGGTGCGACGGTTTACCAGACCAGCCCCGCAGACCCTTGAACGTGCGGCCCCTCAGCGTGAGCGTTGGGCGGACCGAGAACTTCCTCACAGTGACTCCTTCTTCCTTTGGAAGCTACGGGCTGTCGACGGTAGGCAGGCGCGGTGGCATCAACCGCGGACCCGGGTAGGGGCCGGTTCGATCGTGACGCAGCACCTGCCCGGTGTGGGTGTCAGTCGCGCGCGGAGCCCGCCCGGACCCAGGCCTTCGAGCAATCCATGCATGAGGTCGAGGTTCATCCCGCAGACCAGCCGCTCGGTGTGGTCTTGGGCCAGGCTGTGGAACGGGCAGTTGGCCAGTGTGATGGCCTTCCCGCGGCACGCGGTTCGTAACCGTGTTCTGTCAGGACGTCGCTGACCGCTCTGAGGGTCCTGGCGTGGCTCGGCCGGGCTCCGGCCTTGACCCGCACCTGGTGTCCGAGGACGCGGCCGGCATCGGTGGCGGCTCCCAGCAAGCGTCGCGCTGATGGGGATGGCTGTCTGCTTGGAGGTGGCGATGGCCGTCGCCATCACCTGTCCCGCGAGGTCGTAGCGCCACTCCGGCAGACTCACCTGATCTCGCGTGAAGATCGTCGATAGAGCTTGGCCGGGCGCCCCGCGCCAGGACCACTACGCTCAAGTCGCCGGCTGTACTCGGCCTCCAGCAGCCCCTCCTCCTCGAGCTTGTCGAGGTTGAACTTCGCCACGTGGTGCGCGACTCCCACTGCCGCGGCAGCGCGCTCCCGGCCGACCGGCTCGGGCTGGCCGACCACGTACAGGTAGAGCACTCGCCGCACCGGCTCGGCGAGCGCCGCGATGCCCGACACGCGGCGATCGAAGTCCTGGTTGCTCACGGCCACACTCCTGCGCTACCTCGAACAGAACGTGACGATAGGAATCTCCGGTCTAGCGTCCACGGTAATACCCGTTAGAGAGAAGGCAACGCCATGAGTACCACCGCCGGACCTCCTCGAACTCGGACTCGAGCACGTCCTCGGCTTTGGTTACATGTTTAATTGCGTTGAAGGCGGGGAACGAGCCCATAACCCACGGTTGCACACCGAGTGCGGGAACCGCCATGGAGGAGATCGCCGTACTGCCCACACCGCCGGTGACCTTCGGCCCCTTATCTGGCCCGGCGATGGGTCCTTACGATTGCCGCCTTGGGAGCGGGGCCGATCAGTCTGGACGGGGGGCTGTTCAGCCGGGAAGGACCATCCCCAGGCGGCTCCGCTGCCACGGTCAACGTCAGTGCGTCAGCGCACGTCCACACCCGACCACCCAGGAGCGCCAATGGACATCACCCAACTGATCCTCGATGACCACCATGAGCAGCGGCGCTTGTTCGCGATCCTGGAACAGGTCGAGGCCTGCCAGACGGATGAGCTAGGCACCATATGGAAGCGCCTCGCAGCGTTCCTCGAGGTACACGCCGCCGCAGAGGAGGAGCTCTTCTACCCGGCTCTGCTGCATCTTGGGAAGGGCATCGACGAGCAGCACCCCCCTTCGGAGGAAACCGAAGACGCCATCAAAGACCACAACGAGATACGCGATGCCGTAACCGCGGTTGCGGCTCACAAGGTCGGGAGCGACCCCTGGTTCGCGGCCGTCGCAGCCGCCAACAAGGCCAACGGTGACCACATGGCCGAGGAGGAGCGCGAAGGACTGACCGACTTTCGCCGCCACGCCTCTCTAGAGACACGTCACAAGCTGGCCGTAGCCTTCGCCGCCTTCGAGACCTCACACGTCGATGGCGTCGAGCCCGTCGACAAGGACCCCGAGGAGTACATCTCCGCCCACCTGGGTGGCGGCGACTAGTCTCCGCTCGGCGGGCTGCACGCCGTTGCGATTACGCGGGATAGTCCCGCGATCCTCTAAAGCGCAGCAGGCGCGGCTGCGGCTTGCGTCGAGGTCAGCCGCTGAATGCCGGGTCGCAGTCGAATGACTCAAGCCTCCGTCAGAACCAGGGCGGTTCATTGATCGGTTCGGGTGAGGGCCTGGAGTGCATGTTCGTGGGTGACCTAGACCCGGCGAATGCCGGAGGGATCATTTGGAAAGGTGAAGGTCCGCAACCTCGCAGCGCTCGTCGGCATGCAGCCCAATTGGCTCCCAGAACCCAACCCTTAAACCTCGATCCACCCATGGTCTGGGGTGGGGGCTTCCAGCATGCCGGCTGCCCGCTGGAGCGTGCTCGAATCAGCCTGGGGTGGCTGCTGTTTCGGTGTCGGGTTGGCTTAGTTGGTTGATGGCGGCGACGTGGCCGGTTCGGATGGGGTTGATGGGGTGGCGGTAGATCTCGGCGGTGACGTTGATGGAGCGGTGGCCCAGGGTGTCGGAGATTTGTTCGATGGAGACCCCGGCGTCGGACATGAGGCTGCGTGGCGTAGGAGATGGGGGTGGACGTGTCCGAGCCCCGCTTGGTGGGCGAGGCGGTCAGTACGCGGCGGACGTTGGAGGGGTCGAGTGGTCCGCCGAGTTCGTTGGTGAATATCAGAGCGTCGGTGTTGTGCCAGCGTCGTCCGGCGAGGCGTTGGTCTTGGGCTTGCAGGTCGCGTTGGCGGGCCAGGGCCATGGTGCAGGTATGGGGGAGTGCGAGGGTTCGGTAGCTAGTGGGGGTCTTTGGTTGGAGCAAGGTGAGCAGTTTGCCGTCTCGGCGCAGGCTGCGACACGGTCACGGTGGCCGGTTCGGACTGTAGGTTTACGGCCTGCCAGGTCAGTCCGGCCGCCGGGGCGTAGGCCAAGGAGCAGGGACACGGTGACCAGGGCGCCGAAGCGGTCTCCGTCGGCAGTGGCCAATAGGGCGCGGGCTTGGTCTGGGGTGAGTCCGGCCCGAGCCCTGGCGGGCCCCGCAGCTGGGGTTTCGACGACGCCTGCGACGTTGCGGATGACGATGCTTCGTTGCTCGCCCAGACGCAGGATGCGCCGGATCAGCCCGAGAGTCAGGCGGACGGAGCGCCCGGCGTAGCCGCTCTTGGCCATGTGGTCCAGAAGCTGCTCCACGTCTTCGGGGCGTAGGTCGGTGACCTTGCGGTGGCCGAACGCGGATAGCACGT
>JAYTHM010000590.1:0-2655 GCA_043732645.1 Frankiales bacterium | reverse complement strand
GTGTGAGGTAGCTGCCGTTGCGGCCCATCGCGACGCCGAGTCTCACCTCAGCACCAGAAGATCAGGCTCGTGCGTCGGCTGCCTTGGACCCGCCGACCGATACCCAGGTCGAGGTCGCGGCCGCCACCCTGCCGATGCTGGCAGACCCGACCCGCCTTCGGATCCTGTGGCTGCGCGCTCGGGTGAGCACGAAGTCGGCGCACTCAGCTTGCTCACCGGGGCGTCCGCATCCGCGACCAGCCAGCACCTCGCGAAGCTCCGCCTGGCTGGCCTCGTGCAGATGGGCAAAGCCGGACGCCAGCATGTCTCCAGCGTCAGTGGCTCGCACGTTCGTGCCCTCGTGGACGAAGCCCTCTACTACACAGACCACCGAGTGAGCGGCGAACCCGACCACGAATGAGTAGCAGTACAGACCGGGCACGCGGGGCTCTAGACCGTAGCCAAGCGCTATGGCCAGGCGGCTGGCTACACGCCTAAGGAGTTGCCAGGTGTAGAGCGCAAGCACCCCATCGAGTCCAATGCGGTCCGGCGCATGCCCGGCTGATCCAGTCACGGACTCCCCGCGGCCGCACCTACGTAGGGGTGAGGCGACGCCGTATGCGACGGTCGAGCCGCCAGGATCTTCTCACGTCCAGGAGGGCAATCGGATGGCGCTCGCCCGACAGGCCAACTCCGCGGCAAAGGCTACGGCCGCCACGCAAACTCAACGCGGAGCCGACTTGGCGGAGCTTCTCACGGTCGATGAGGCCGCCCAAGCACTCAGGGTCAGTGTCCAGTTCATCTACCGTCACGCAAACGACGGCGACCTTCCTTCGGTGAGCGTCGGCAAGTCCGTGCGCATCAAGGTCAGCACGGTGTGCGCGATCATCGAAGGCGAGCTTGAGCTCACGAAGCCGAAGCCCTCTGGCGGTCGACGCTCACGTCGCCTTGTAGCGCTTCCGGACCGTCCGTAGCGCCGCCTGAGCGCGCTTATCGGAGTCGGGGAGGGCCGCGGTGTAGCGCCGCGTCGTGTCGATGCGGACGTGGCCAGCCCTGGCCATGATGGTGGGTAGGTCGGCCCCGCCCGCATGCATCCATGAGATGTTGCTGGCACGCAGGTCGTACGGCCGCACGCCGTTGAGGCCGACTTCGGCCAAAGCCTGCTTCCATGCCTTGTTATAGACGGATCGCGAGATGTGGTTCCCCTCCTCCGTCAGGAAGATGAAGCCTTCGTCGGGGATGGATCGTGCGTCGATCAAGTCCTTCAGCAGTGTCACGACGTTGAACCCCAGGCCGAGGGTGCGCGGGAACTCAGTCTTCGGATATTCCTTTAGCGCGAAGGGGGAAGAGGTCCCTGTGATCTTCTTGCCCGGCTCGGTGACCACCCGACGGACGGTCAGCGAGCCGCCTGGAGCGGTCGCTCGCCTTGAGGTCGAAGGAGCACGGTCGGGGAACATGATGTCTCGTGGCTGCAGTCCAAGGATCTCTCCCCATCTCAGGCCCGAGTCGGACACGACAAGGGGTATCGGCCGGTACCAGGGCTCCATGGCCTCGATGATCGCGTCACTGGCGACCGGCGTGATGACGTTGACCCGCCGCCTGGGGATCGTGTCGAGATCGACCCCGGCGCAGGGGTTGTGCACGAGGTGGCCATCGCGAACAGCACTGACCCCAGTCTTCGCGGCGAGGATGGTTTGGAGGAGCTTGTAGCACTGGGCCACGTAGTACGGCTTCAGCTTCTTCTCGTCCCTGCAAACCGTGAGCCAGGTCTGGACGTCCGACCTGGAAATGTCGGGGAGCAGCGTCTCCCCGAACCGCGGAAGCAGGGAGAGCCGCAGCATCTGGTCGTAGGTAGCCCGGGTGCTCAACTCCAGTCGCCGATTCGGCCACCAGGCCTTCTCCACGTACCACCGGAAGGTGGGCACGGGCTTCTCCTCGACCACCAGATCGGGGTCCACCCACTGGCCAGTCTTGACCAGTGCCTCCTGCGCGGCTGCCGCAGCGTCAGCGTCCTTCGCTCTGCTGAAGGTGCCTGCGCTTCGCTCGTTTCCGTCCGGGTCCCGATACAGCCCGGTGTGACGAACCTTGCCGGAGCTCGTCGTTCGGGTCTTCCGCCAGGTCATCGGGCTCTCCGCACTCTGTTATGGCGAGATTCTGTGTCCACAATGCGTCCGCAGAACTAACACCAGAAGAGGCTAGGTGAGAGAATTGAGAGAGACAAGAGAATGGCCCCCACACCAGCAAACCTGCAGGTCAGAAGGCATGAGTGCGGGCGGCAACCGGCAGATGAGCGTGAGGCAGATCGGCGCTCGCACCACACCGGCGGTGTGGGGGTCAGGGGTTCGAGTCCCCTCAGCTCCACTGGTAAAACCGCAGGTCAGGGCCATGATCATCAGATTGTGGCCCTGATTTCGTTCTCCGTGAACCCTGTTCAGTGTGGGGGTTTTTCGCGACGAAACCGTCACGTTCACAGCCTAAAACCGCAGTTCAGGGGGCTGAAAGCGTCAATGTGGGTGCTGGCTTGCTGGGTGTTTCTACGTCGTCATCGCGCTCACGACCGCAATGCGACCGCAGGCCTGGGCCGGGTCGCGTGACGGAGGCTGACAATCACGGGTTTTGGCTAGCGCCGGCGGAGTTTCTGGTGTGGTGCTGACTTGCGCAGTGGCGGGGATGGGT
>JAYTHM010000589.1:0-2657 GCA_043732645.1 Frankiales bacterium | reverse complement strand
GGCACCGACTCGTGAAGGCGCACTGGTCAAGGGGCGCCTCGAAGGCGGAAAGGGGCCGCCCGGGGATCGCGATCAGCCGCTCCGCCGTGCGATTAATGTCGGGACGGGCCCCTGCAAGCGCGGCGGTGTACGGATGCAAGGGGTCCTCGTGTAACTGCTCAGACTCCTGCATCTCGACCACCTGCCCTGCATACATCACCGCAGTGCGGTCACACACCGCGGCGGCCAATTCCAGGTCGTGCGTGATGAAGATCATCGCGAGGCCAAATTGCCCGCGCAACTCATTCAGGATCGCCATGACTTCAGCCTGAGTGGTGACATCCAGCGCAGTGGTGGGCTCATCCGCCAGCAACAGCCTGGGCTTGGTCAACAACGCCGACGCAATCATGACGCGCTGCAGCATGCCGCCGGACAGCTCGTGCGGATACTGACGCAGCCGCCGGTCGGGGTGGTCGATGCCGACCTGCTCCAACATGTCGAGGGCCTGCTTTCTCGCAGGCCCGTCCGCGACACCGAGGTTCGACGTCAACGCCTCCGTAAGGAAGTCGCCGACCCTGCGTACAGGGTTGACATGCGCGCGTGGGTCTTGGAAGACCATGGCCACCTGCTGGCGATACCGCCGCAGGGCAGCACCCGACAGCCCTCCGACGTCCACGCCGTCAAAGGTGATCCGGCCGCCGACCTGTGCACCAGAGGGCAGCAGTCGGTCGATCGCCCGTGCAGTCATGGACTTGCCGGAACCCGACTCACCTACCAGACCAAGGGATTCGCCCGCTTGCAGGCTGAGCGAGACGTCACGCAGCACTGGGCGGAGCTCGCCGCCGACCGGCAGTCGCACGGTCAGGCCCTGCACCTCGAGCAGCGTGTCGGTCATGAGCGCTCGAACAGACGCTCACCCAGCAGGTTCACCGCGATCGCCACAAACACGATCGCCAGGCCGGCCAGCAACGCGGCAAGGGGGTAGCCCTGCACGATGCCCGTTTGATTCTCCGCGATCATCACGCCCCAGTTCGCTGTCGGGGGCTGCACTCCCAGGCCGAGATAGGAGATGGCGGCGAGGTCCACTATCGCGTATCCGAAAAGAATCGTGGCCTGCGCAACGATTAGGGCCCCCAGATTCGGCAGCAGGTGCCGCAGACAGATTGCCGTGGCAGATGCTCCTTGCACCTCCAGCGCGACGACGTAGGGACGGCTGCGCTCCCGCAACGCTGCTCCACGCAGAACTCGAGCCACGTAGGGGGTATATGCGACTACCAAGGCCAGCGCGGCAGCCGTCTGCCCGGCACCGAACACTGCGGTGGCCAGTACCGCCAGCAGGATGGCGGGAAAGGCGAACAGGATGTCGAGCCCCGAGGAGACGATGGAGTCGACGACCCCCCCACGCCAGGCCGCTACCAGGGCCAGCACCACGCCGGCCATCATGCTCAGGCCAACGACCGTGAACGGCCCAAGCATGGAGCTCTGCGCACCGGACAGGAGGCGGGAGAAGACATCTCTACCCTGGAAGTCATAGCCGAGCAGATGCCCGGTGGAGGGTCCGATGAAGGCGAAGGAGACGTTCGGCAGGTCGGGATCCTGTGGCGTGACGTTCGGTCCGACCACAGCCGCGACAGTGGCGATCAGCAGCACACCTGCCGAGATCATCCCGACAGTGCCGGTTTCCTTCAGCCGGCGACCGACGGATCGCCGGCGCCGTTCGCCGACCTCCCCCATGGGGAGCGGGACGATGGTCGTCATTGGGCGCGTGCTCCGAGGCTGACCCGAGGATCAAGCAGCGCATAGGCAATGTCGACGAGCAGGTTGACGACCACGAACGTCGCGACGAGCACGAGAGAGATGCCCTGCACCACGGCGATGTCCTTAGATTCAGCCGCCTGTACGAGGTAGGCGCCCAGGCCGTTGAGCGCGAAGGCTGTTTCCACCACCGCCGAGACGGCAATCAGCGAAGCGATGGTGATCCCGGTGATCGTGGTGATCGGGATGGCTGCGTTCCGCAGGATGTGCCGCCGGACGATGGACCGCATGGGAATGCCACGGCTGATCGCGGTCTGGACGTGTTCGCGGTTGCTCTCGGCCCGAACGGAGGCACGCGTCACTCGGGCGACGATGGCCAACGAGGAAACCGCCAGGGCGACCGCCGGCAGGGTGAGGTGATGAATGCTGCCGAGCAGACCGCTCCCGTTGCCGAGCGCCGGGAACCAGCCGAGCTTCACCGCGAACAGCAGGATCAGCACGATGGCTGCCACGAAAGCCGGGATCGCTGCGCTGACCGCCGTGACGATCAGCGCAGTGGTGTCAAGGATACCGGGACGCAATCCGGACAGGATTCCCAGGCTGATACCGATCACCACGATGATGATCGAGGCATAGAGGACCAGCCCGGCCGTCGTCCACATGCGGGAGGTGATCAGGGTCGACACATTCTCCCGCAGTGTGATCGACAGGCCAAAGTCGCCGTGCAGCGCGTTGGACAACCAGTACCCGTACTGCTCAAGGAAAGGCTTGTCCAGGTGGTAGCGCGCCTGTAGGACCTGAAGGCTCGCCGGCGGCAGCGAGCGTCCCCCGGACAATGCCGCCAGCGCATTCCCGGGTGCGAGGTACACCGATCCGAAGATGACGAAGCTCGCGACGAGTAAACTGACCAGGAGCATCAGTAA
>JAYTHM010000588.1:0-2658 GCA_043732645.1 Frankiales bacterium | reverse complement strand
GAAAGCTCACAAGCACCCAAGGTCGACCTGGTCCTGGAGGGCGGCGGCGTCAAGGGCATCGGGCTGGTCGGCGCGGTCCTGACCCTCAGCGACAAGGGCTACGTCTTCCCTCGGGTGGCCGGCACCAGCGCGGGCGCGATCGTCGCGAGCCTGGTCGCCGCCCATCAGGTGGCTGGCAAGCCGCTGTCCAATCTCGAGACCATCATGCGCTCGGTGGACTACAGCAAGTTCCAGGACGAAGGCGCACTGGAGCGGCGCCTCGGTACGCCCGGGGAGGTCGCCGAACTACTGCTCCACATGGGCATCGCGAAGGGCGACTACCTGGTGCAGTGGCTCGGCAACACCTTGGCCGATCTGGGAGTGCACACCTTCGCTGACCTGGCGATCAGCGACAGCGACGACCGAGGGACGGGCTTGCCGCCAGAGCAGCGGTTCCGGCTCGTCGTCCACACCAGTGACATCAGCCGCGGGGCGCTGGTCCGGCTCCCCTGGGACTACGGCCGATACGGCCAAGACCCCGCCGCGGTGCGGGTGGTCGACGCCGTCAGAGCCAGCATGAGCATCCCTTTCTTCTTTCGCCCCGTCTCGTTTAAGACCCCGACCGGCAAGGTGACGTGGGTCGATGGCGGGATGCTGTCGAACTTCCCGATTACCGTGTTCGACCGCACCGACGGCAAGCCCGGACGCTGGCCCACCTGGGGCGTCAAGCTCTCCGCGCGCCCCGCAGCCATCCAGGTCGACCGGCCCGCTGACAACGACTTCGAGCTCGCGACGTCTTGCCTACAGACGCTGATGGCCGGCTGGGACCGGTACCACCTCGACGACGAGAAGGTCACCAGTCGGACCATCTTCGTCGACACCGGATCGGTGAGTTCCATCAACTTCGCCATCACCAACGCGGAGCAAGCCCAGCTGTACGCCTCGGGCCAGACCGCTGCGGCCGGCTACCTGCAGGCCCAGGAGTCCGCAAGGAGTATCTCGCTGCTTTCCCCCGCGACCACGACCACCACCGGCTGAACTGAAGGGCGGCGAGGTCATGCCGAACTTCGTGATCAGGAGGCTGTTGCCTGACTGTGGATCTGCCATGACGACGGCCTCGAAGGCGAGTTCGTCATCGAGCACGAAGGCGACCTGACTCACGCATACACCCTAGGCGCGGCATTGCGGCTGCTCGGTGGGGAGAGCGGGCGACGGTGGATCACCGGGAACGGTCGTACGGTCAGGCAGGGGCTTGTCGACAGGTCCTCCGGGCGCGCAAGGTCGTCCCGATGTGTCCGGTGTCAGCTGGGTGACGATGTAGCTCTGCTCCATCGCGATCCGCGAGGCCTCGCGCCTCAATGTTGCAGGAGGTGCTTTGACGTGACGATTGCTGCTGCGGGCTGTGGCACGGGGTCCTCAGTAACTATCTCCCTCACCTGCTTGTACCCGACCCGCAGGTCCTCCACGTGCTCCGGCAACGCAGGCACGAGCAGCCCCTGCAGCTTTGCCCGGACCAGGATCTGGTCGTCGGAGACCTGGTCCCCCGTCAGGTGCCGTCCGGCGATCAAGATCCGCCCACTCCGCGCCTGACTCACCAGCGCCTTCGCGCTGCAGGCTGCAACATCGCCGAAGCGACCCGCCCCGCCAACCAGCGCAGCCTGCGCCTCGCGGGTGGGCTTGGCCCTGCTCGAGCTCCTTGAGCAGCTCCCGAACCGCCACGACGTCGGCGCGGACCACCGCGATCGCAGGGGTCGCAGTCCGCAGGACCCGGATCTGCCCGTGGACCTCCAGCCACGCCGCCGCTCCGGCCTCGAAGCGCCTAGCCTCGCGTTGGATGGAAAGGGCAGGCACGTCCGTGGGAGCACCGGCGCGCAGGGCCTTGGCCGCCGCCCCGTTGAGCAGGATGCCGGCCACCGCGAGGTCAGCCAGGGTGCCCACGCCGACCCAGTCCTCCCGGGTGAGCTGGTGCCAGACCCGGTGCAGCCGCGCGACCCGGTCCTGCAGCTCCACGATCGGGTGCTGGTCACGGACTGCAGGTTGGGCGACCTGCAGCTCAGCCAAAGGGCGGCCCAGTCCTCCGAGTTGGGCAAGGCCCCGTGAGGTGACAGCAGCTTCCCGCAGCGGGCCGGTGCTGGGGACCAGGTGCTCGACCTCCCGGAGGGTCGCTCCGCTATCCCGGAGCTGGCGACCCAGAGCATCGGCTGCGCCGGCCACCGGGACCGCAAGGCTCGCCAGTTCCCCGAAGCCGGCCGCCCCTACGGCGGGATCGTTGAGCACCTCGCTCTCCGGCGCCCGGGTCGTCCCCCATGAGTCGAGGTGGGTTGCCAACAAGTCCGAGGCGGCACGGACGGCGTCCGCCGCGTGTTGCCAGTGCGCGATCACCCCGCTCTGGGAGCGGTCGGCGTAGCTGCGCTGGCCGACGTGCAGCAGGTAGTCGTGAGCTCCATCCCTGCCGCATCGGACGGCTCCACGACGACGGCACCGCGGATCCACCGTCGCCCGCTCTCCCCACCGAGCAGCCGCAGGCCGTGCTCCCCCGCTCCTCTGTGTCTTCGCGAGGCTTACAGGTGGGGAGCCAGCGAGCGCAGTAGGGCGGTGGCAAACGCGACGCTGCCTGAGGAGTTGGCGATCAGGGCTGCGTGCGGGCCCTTGAGGAAGGCTGGTCGGGTGCCGAAGACT
>JAYTHM010000587.1:0-2660 GCA_043732645.1 Frankiales bacterium | reverse complement strand
CTCGGGACGGGCAGGTCGAGGTTGACCTGATCCACGATCGCAACCAGGTCGCGGTGCTCGTCCCGCAAGTCCGCGAGCAGCTCGGTCAACATGGTGCGGGCATCCTCCCGGAAGGACAGGAACAGGTCTGTGAACGCAGGCTAACCTGATCCTGTGACCACTGCCGCACCGCGTCGTGAGCTGCTCCTCGAGGCGGCCGCGGACCTGTTCGCGGCCCGGGGATTCCACGCCGTCGGCATCGACGACATCGGTGCGGCCGCGGGGATCACCGGTCCCGGCGTCTACCGCCACTTCCCCTCCAAGCAAGCACTTCTCGAGTCCCTGTGCGACCGCACCATGGACCGGATGCTGGCCCTCGCGACCGAGAGCGGTGACCTCGACACCCTGGTCGACCTGCACGTCTCGCTGGTCGTCGAGGAGCGCGCCCTCGTCAGCGTCTGGGTGCGCGAGGAACGGGCTCTGGCCGAGGACGTGCGGCGCTCCCTGCGCCGCCGGATGCGCAGCTACGAGGTGATCTGGCGGGAGGCGCTGACGCCCTCCCGGCCGGACCTCGACAGCGCCCAGCTCGCGCTGACCGTCGGTGCTGTCCTGGCTATGCTCAACACGACCTCCCTGATCGAGAACCCCCTCCCTCCCAGCGGCCGCGCCGTCGTCCTGCACCGACTGGCCCTGGCAGCCCTGCTCACCTGACCGCCACCCTGATCCGCAGCTACGGCACCAGTCGGGGCGGTCCGAGCTGGGCGTCGAAGTGGGACAGGTCGACCACGAGGAACAGCCCACCTCCGCGAAAGATGAGGATGCCGTCGGGGTCGCGGCCCTGGCAGGAGACGAAAAGCTTGCGCCCCTCAAAGGACTCGACCCTCGCCACCAGGTCGTAGGGCACCCCGACCATGACGGGCAGCAGGTACTCCACCTCGAGCTTGCGGGTCACCGCCGGCTGCTGCACGACGAACAGCAAGAAGCCGCACACGTCGTCGACGAGGGCGGCGACCGTACCGCCGTGGGCGATCCCCGGGGCGCCCGCGTGCTGGGGGACGAAGGTGTGACGGGAGTGGATCTCGTCGCCGACGCGGCGGGCCTGCACGTGCAGCCCGAACTCGGCCTCCGGCCCGCATCCGAAGCAGCTCGGGTAGTGCGGAGGCAGGGTGCCGGGCTCGCGGTCGACCTGGCCGGCCCGCAGCCGTGCGTCGTACGACCGGAGGTTCTCCGGTGCTTCGTCCGGCACGGCTCAGACCCCGAGCGACCGACCGATGATCTCCTTCATGATCTCGGTCGTCCCGCCGTAGATCGTCTGCACCCGGGAGTCGGTGAAGGCGCGCGCGACGGGGTACTCCATCATGTAGCCATAGCCGCCGTGCAGCTGGACACACTGGTCTACGACGCGCTTCTGCAGTTCTGTCGTCCACCACTTGGCCATGGCAGCGTCCTTGATATCGAAGCGCCCGGCGTTGTGCTCGTTGACCGCGCGGTCGAGGTACTGCTCTGCGATGCACACCTCGGTCTCCATCTCGGCGAGCACGAATCGGGAGTGCTGGAAGGAGCCGATCGCCTTGCCGAAGGCCTTGCGCTCCTTGCAGTACTCGACGGTGAGGTCCAGGACCTTGCGCGAGGCCGCGACGGCGACGACCGCGATCGACAGCCGCTCTTGGGGCAACGCGTCCATGAGGTGAATGAACCCGCCGCCCTCCTTGCCGATCAGGTTGTCAGCGGGCACGCGGACGTCGTCGAAGAACAGCTCCGCGGTGTCCTGCGCCTTCATGCCGACCTTGTCAAGGTTGCGGCCGCGCTCGAAGCCCTTCATACCCCGCTCGACCATGAGCAGGCTGAAGCCGTGCGCGCCGGCGTCGGGGTCGGTGCGGGCGACGACGATCACCAGGTCGGCGTTGATCCCGTTGGTGATGAACGTCTTGCTGCCGTTGAGGACCCAGTCGTCGCCGTCCTTGCGGGCGTGCGTCTGCAGTCCCTGCAGGTCGCTGCCCGCACCCGGCTCGGACATCGCGATCGCGGTGATGAGCTCACCGGTGACGAACCCCGGCAGCCAGCGCTCCTTTTGCTCCCGCGTCGTCAGGTCGAGCAGGTACGGCGCCACCACGTCGTTGTGCAGGGTAAAGCCGACGCCGGAGCCGCCGACCTTGACCACCTCCTCGCCGACGACGCAGTTATAGCGGAAGTCCTTCACGCCACCGCCACCGAACTCCTCCGGCACGTCGGTGCCGAGCAGGCCCTGCTTGCCGGCCTCGAGCCACAGGGAACGGTCCACGATGCCGGCCTTCTCCCACTCGGCGTGGTGTGGAGCGATGTGCTTCTCGCAGAATGCGCGGACGCTGTCGCGGAAGGCCTCGTGCTCGGACTCGTACAGGGATCGCTGCATGGGCCTTATGCTAACCACGGTTCACAACAACGGGATAGTGTCCGCTCGTGACCGTCCTGACGTCCCGTCCCGATGCCCTCTGCGAGGAGCGGCGCGCCGCGATGCTCGATCAGCTCGCGCTGGTGTCCGCCGAGCTCGACAAGGCGCTCGCGGGAGGTGGCAAGAAGTACGCCGCGCGGCACCTCGCCCGCGGCAAGCTCCTCCCCCGCCAGCGGATCGAGCTCCTTGTGGACCGGGATGCGCCCTTCCTCGAGCTGATGCCGGTCGCGGCCTACGGGTCGTCCTTCCC
>JAYTHM010000586.1:0-2669 GCA_043732645.1 Frankiales bacterium | reverse complement strand
GCGGCCAGGTCGCGATGGCGTCACGCCACGGGACTTCGGTGGGCAGGGACCCACCGGGACGTTGCGGGCGTGGGCACAGACCCTTGCGCCGCCAGCGCCGCAGGCAGACCCGGGGAGGACCTGCCGCCACCGAGGTCGCGACAGGGCATCTGACCTTCTCCGGCTGACCTACCCGCGACGATGGGCGGGTGACCGCCACCTTGCACGCCGCGCCCGTGGTGCTGACGATGACGGCGCCCCGCTACTCGAGGGTGCGGTCCTCGTCCAAGGCCGCCACGTGACCGACATCGGCCTTCGCGACGTGCTCGCCCGTCGCCACCCCGCGGCCCGGTTGCGCCAGTGGACCGCAGTGATGACGCCTGGGCTCGTCAACGCCCACACCCACCTCGAGTACGGCCCGCCTTTCGCGGACCTCGCCCTGGGTCCGCGGGCCGGCTGGATGGAACGGGCTGAGGGCCGGGCCCTGACCGACGCCGAGTGGCAGGCCGCAGCGCGCGGCTCGGCCCACCTCCTGCTGATGTCCGGGACCACCGCGGTCGCTGACGTGGTGACCCACGGACCGGGGCTCACGGTTGCCAGATCGCTGGGTCTGCAGGGGATCTCGCAGACCGGACCCCTCACCGGATGCCAGCCGACGTCCGTGGCAGTGCTCTGCGCCCGGAGCGACACCTTCTTGGGCGTCGAGCAGGCGCCCGTGGCCGACCTCCTGGGCAAAGGCGCTGTCGCGCTCGGTACCAAATCGCTCGCGAGCTGCCCCGACCTCGACCTGCTCGCCGAAGTCAGGCGCCAGGGACCTCGCCCGGCAGCTGGGCCTCGAGGACGCTGAGGAGGCGCTTGTCTGGGCGCTCACCGTCGGGGGTGCACGGGCCGTGGGTCAGGACCTCGGCACCCTCGAGGTGGGCAGGCGCGCCGACCTGGCGGTCTTCGACGTGCCGACCGAGGCGCCGTACCGGGGGCTCGTCGAGCACGGGGCGGGGCGCTGCGTGGCGACGGTCCTCGGCGGGCGGCTGGTCCACCGCCGCTGATGCGGACCGCCCTGGGCGCCGCAATACTGAAGGGGTGACTCGCGCAACGCTCGCCAAGGATCCCTCCGAGGTCGCCGCCATGTTCGACGAGGTGGCGCCCCGCTACGACCTTACGAACACCGTCCTGTCCCTCGGCCAGGACCGCGGCTGGCGTAGCGCCGTCACCGACGCGCTGCGCCTGCTGCCCGGCGAGCGCGTCCTGGACCTCGCAGCCGGCACAGCGACCTCCTCGGCCGCCCTTGCCGGCGGCGGCGCCCAGGTCGTGGGGTGCGACTTCTCCCTGGGGATGCTGAAGGTCGGCCGCGGCAGGGGCGTCGACCTGGTCGCGGGCGACGCGCTACAACTCCCTTTCGCCGACGGTGCCTTCGACGCGGTGACGATCTCTTTCGGGCTGCGCAACACCGCCGACGTGCAGCAGGCCCTGATGGAGATGCACCGGGTCACCCGGCCCGGTGGGCGGATCGTGGTCTGCGAGTTCAGCCACCCGAGGTGGCAGCCGTTCCGCACCGTCTACGTGGAGTACCTGATGCGGCTGCTCCCGGCCGTCGCGACCAGGGTCAGCAGCGACCCGTCGGCCTACGTCTACCTCGCCGAGTCGATCCGGGCCTGGCCCGACCAGCGCAGCTTGGCGACCGCGCTGCAGCGGGCCGGCTGGACGAAGGTCGGCTGGCGCGACCTCACCGGCGGCATTGTTGCGCTCCACCGGGGGACCCGCTAAGCATGCCCATTCGGCTCGGCGGGCTGTGACATCGGCGGGGCTCTACACTAAAGAAACGGCTTGTGAAAGTCTTCACAAGCAGCAGTTTCGAGGAGCCCCGGTGAGCCAGCAGCAGGACGCGGACGTCATCGTCGTCGGCGCCGGACCCGGCGGCAGTTCTACCGCCCACGCCCTCGCTCAGGCCGGGCTCGACGTGCTTTTGCTCGAGAAGGCCAGCTTCCCCCGCGAGAAGGTGTGCGGCGACGGCCTCACCCCGCGAGCGGTCAAGACGCTGGTCGACATGGGCATCGACACCAGCCCTTCCAACGGCTTCATCCACAACCGCGGCCTGCGCATCCTTGGCGGCGGCGTCAAGATTGAGCTGCCTTGGCCCGAGCTGGCCAGCTACCCCAACTACGGGCTGGTCCGGCCCCGCCTTGACTTCGATGAATTGCTGGCCCAGAACGCCCAGAAGGCGGGCGCCCGGCTGCAGACGCTCACCAACGTGACGGACCCTGTCGTCGAGAACGGCCGGATTGTCGGGGTCACCGCAAAGGTTGGCCCGGACAAGAGGCCCCTGACCTACCGCGCCCCCATCACCATCGCGTGCGACGGTGCCAGCGCCCGCCTCGCGATCTCCCAGGGCATCAACAAGCGTGACGACCGGCCCATGGGCGTAGCAGTCCGGCGCTACTACGAGAGCCCCCGCCACGACGACGACATGCTCGAGTCGTGGCTGGAGCTGCGTACCCCGACCGGTGACCTGCTCCCCGGCTACGGCTGGGTCTTCGGTGTCGGTGACGGCACGTCCAACGTCGGCCTCGGCATCCTCAACACCACCACGGCCTGGAAGGACACCAACTACAAGGACCTGATGTCGCGCTGGACCTCCTCCATGCCCACTCAGTGGCAGTACGACGAGGAGCACGCCCGCGGTCCGATCCGTG
>JAYTHM010000585.1:0-2672 GCA_043732645.1 Frankiales bacterium | reverse complement strand
ATGGCAGCATGGTCAACGACGACAACGCCGTCACCCGGCTGGCCGAGGCGGTCGCGCGAGTCGGGCGGCACGAGTTCCCGATCCACGTCACCAAGACGGTCAGGGCGTTCCTCGATGCGACCAGTGAGGCGTTCGGGATCGAGCTCGACCCCGACGACATGGAGGCCACCGTCGCGAAGCTCGGGCCGTTGGCCCGGATCGTGGGCGCGACCCTGCGCAACACAGCTAACCCGACGATGCTCGACGCCGGCTACAAGCACAACGTCATCCCCGGAACGGCGCACGCCATGATCGATGGCCGCTTCCTGCCCGGCTTCGAGAAGGAGTGGGAGGCTGAGATCGACGCGGCCATCGGACCGGGGATCACCCGCGAGTACGTCCACTACGACATTGCGCTGGAGACTGAGTTCGAGGGGGCCCTCGTCGACGCGATGACGGGTGCTCTGCGGGCCGAGGACCCAGGGGCGCGGGCAGTGCCGTACACGCTGTCGGGCGGTACCGACGCGAAGAGCTTCAGCCGGCTCGGGATCCGCTGCTTCGGGTTCTCCCCGCTCCGACTGCCCTCAGACCTTGACTTCAGCGGGATGTTCCATGGGGTCGACGAGCGGGTCCCGCTGGACGCGCTCGGCTTCGGTACCCGCGTGCTGGACCGCTTCCTCGACGCCAGCTGACTCCTCCTCGGCATCGGCCTCGGGTCTCAGGTCTCAGGTGTGGGGAGGTGTTCGGGCTGACGCGGGGGGGCGAGAGCGTGGGCGCCTGAACACCCCGGGCGGGCCGATCAAGGTCAGCCAGGAAGGGGCCTGTCAGGAGAGGACTCGTCAGGAGGGCAGGGGCGGGAGAGGATCGGCTTGGAGGCGGCGGCGGACGGCGACGGTACGGCGGCCGTCGGCCCAGACCGCGTGGTGGGCAAGCTCCCAGCCGCCGTACTCCGCGTGGATGATCAGGACCTCGTGCGCGTGACCGCTGCTGACGCCACGGGGCAGCTTCAGCTCACGGTACTCATCATCGGCCATCGGCTCCTGCCCTAGGTCTCGAGATCCTCGGAGGACCAGCGTGGCATCTGCTCGGGATAGCCGACAGGGGGCGCCGAGACGTCATCGAGGGCCGACCGCACGACGTCGGGAAGGACGACGGACTCGGCCGCGAGGGAGGCCTGGAGCTGCGCGTTGGTGCGGGCACCCACGATCGGGGCCACCACGCCGGGCCGGTCCCGGACCCACGCGAGCGCGACGGCGACCGGGGAGATGCCCAGGCCGTCGGCGGCGGTGAGGACCGCGTCGACGACGGAGGCGGCACTGTCGGTGAGGAACGGCTGCATCCACTCCTTGAAATGCTGCGACGCGCCTCGGCTGTCACCCGGAACCCCGTTCCGGTACTTACCGGTGAGGACACCCCGGCCCAACGGTGACCAGGGGAGCAGCCCGATGCCCTGGTCAAGAGCGGACGGGACGACCTCCCGCTCGATGCCGCGCTCGAGCAGGGAGTACTCGACCTGGTTGGACACCAGTGGCGCCCGCCCGGGGACGGCCCGCTGCCAGGCCGCGCAGGCCCCCTGCTGCCAGCCGCTGTAGTTGGAGATGCCGGCATAGCGCACCCGGCCGGACTGCACGGCGTGGTCCATCGCGGCGAGCGCCTCGTCCCAGGGGGTGACCGGGTCCCAGGCGTGCAGCTGCCACAGGTCGATCCAGTCGGTCTGCAACCGGCGGAGCGACGCGTCGAGGGCAGTCAGCAGGTGGCCTCTCGACGTACCCCGTCCCATGGGTCCGGGACCGGTCACGCTGTAGGCCTTGGTGGCGAGCACGACCTCCTCGCGCGGCACGACGTCGTTGAGCAGCCGGCCGACGACCCGCTCGCTCTTGCCCCCGACGTAGGAGTTGGCGGTGTCGAGCAATGTGCCGCCCGCCTCGCGAAAGGCGATCAGCTGCGCGGCCGCGTCGTCCTCGTCGGTGTCGCCGCCCCAGGTCATGGTGCCGAGGGCGAGGCGGGAGACGATGAGGCCGCTACGGCCCAGGTGGCGCTGCTTCACGGCTCGGACGCTACCGTCTGCAGCACCTACCGTCGTGGAGGCAAGCGTGAAGCTGGGGCTTAACATGGGCTACTGGGGGATGGGCAACGATGCCGATAACCTCGAGCTCGCCAAGGAGGCCGACCGGCTCGGCTACGACGTCGCGTGGGTCGCGGAGGCCTACGGCTCGGACGCCGTAAGTATCCTGTCCTGGGTCGCGGCGCAGACCAGCCAGATCGACATCGGGTCGGCGATCTTCCAGATCCCGGGCCGCACCCCGGCCAACTGCGCGATGACCGCGGCGACGCTCGACTCGCTGTCCGGCGGCCGCTTCCGACTCGGTATCGGCGTCAGCGGCCCCCAGGTGAGCGAGGGCTGGCACGGCGTCCGCTTCGACAAGCCGTTGCAGCGCACCCGTGAGTACATTGACATCGTCAACCTTGCGCTGTCCCGCCAGAAGGTCCGGTACGACGGGCAGCACTACGTCCTGCCCCTGCCCGACGGGCCCGGCAAGGCCCTGCAGCTAACGGTCCACCCTGTGCGCGACCACATCCCGACATACCTGGCTGCGGTGGGCCCGAAGAACCTCGAGCTCACCGGCGAGAAGTTCGACGGCTGGCTGGCGATCTTCTACAGCCCTGACTATGCCAGCGAGTCCCTCGCGAAC
>JAYTHM010000584.1:0-2679 GCA_043732645.1 Frankiales bacterium | reverse complement strand
CAGTCACAGCAGTCACAGCAGTCACAGCAGTCACAGCAGTCACAGTTGCCACATGCGTCCCAAACCTCTAACCTTAAGCAGGGTACCGACGGACTGATGATTAGCCATGTCACGCAGTGCCCGAAGGACCGCCACTGCCCGTACGAGCGCCCACACACTAGGGGTGCTCGGCCTGCTCACCGTCGTCGTAACGGCCGGCGCCCCCAGCGTCATCCGGATCCACCCTGGTGACACCCTCAGCGAGCTGGCCCTGCGTCACCACACGACCGTGGCGGCGCTGCAGAGGGCCAACCAACTGCACGGCAACATGATCTACGCCGGCGCCTTGCTGACCCTCCCGGGCAACGCCGCTCCGACATCCTCCCGTGCGTCCGGCGCGACCGTGGGGAGCCGTACCTACACCGTGCGTAGCGGCGACACCCTCATCGGGCTGGCCTCGCGGTTCACCACCACCCCCCAGGGCCTCGTCGCCCGCAACCATCTGCGTACCACGATGGTGTTCATCGGCCAGCACCTGAACTACGGCGTGACCGTTGCGGCCCGACCTGCGACCCGCGCGGTGACCATCCCCGGGAGCGTCAGCACCTCCGCAGCGCACCACCGCGCCGTCCTCGGCAGCCGGAGCCTGCCAAGCAAGAGCACCGTGCGGGACCTCATCCGGGCGTCGGCCAGGCGCCACCACGTGCCTGAGGCGCTCGCCCTGGCCCTCGCCTACCAGGAGAGCGGGTTCCAGCAGCGGGTCGTCTCCCCCGTGGACGCCATCGGCGTAATGCAGGTGCTCCCGAGCACCGGCCGGGACGTGGGCCAGATGCACGGGAAGACCTTCGACCTGCTCGACACCCGGGACAACGTGGAGGCCGGAGTACTCCTGCTCAGCGACCTGCTGCGCGTGACCGGTAGTGCCTCCAAGGCGATGGCCGGCTACTACCAGGGGCTCGGCTCGGTCGGCCGGATCGGGCTGCTCCCGCAGACGAAGGCCTACATCAGAAACGTCACGGTGCTCCGGGCCCGCTTCGTCTGACCCGCGCGCCGCTGGGTGAGGTCCGTCAACCCGACCTAGACTTCGTAGGCGATGGAAGCAACCACGGGAGAGCTCAGCCCTGCCCCGCTGGTAGGGCGGCTCCTCGATGGCCGTTACCGGCTCGACAGCCTCATCGCCCGCGGAGGCATGGGCACGGTGTACGCAGCGACCGACACCCGCCTCGACCGTCTGGTGGCCGTCAAGGTCATGCACCGCGACAAGGCCGAGGACCCCGGCTTCGTCCGCCGGTTCACGCGGGAGGCGCAGTCGTCGGCCAAGCTCTCCACTCCCGAGGTCGTCGCGATCCACGACACCGGCACCGATCCCGCAACCGGACTGGCCTACCTCGTCATGGAGCATGTGCGCGGGCTCAACCTGCGTCAACTGCTGCTCAAGCACGGCGCCCTGTCCCCCGCACGTGCGGTGTCACTGATGGAGCCTGTGCTGCGCGCCCTTGCTGCCGCGCACGCCGCGGGCCTCGTGCACCGCGACATCAAGCCCGAGAACGTCCTGCTGGGCGACGACGGCAGGGTCAAGGTCGCCGACTTCGGGTTGGCGAGAGCGGTCGAGTCGAACGGCCAGACCACCGGCCTGCTGATCGGCACAGCGGCCTACTTCTCGCCCGAGCAGGTCGAAAAGGGCATCTCCGACGAGCGCTCCGACGTCTATGCCGCGGGCGTTCTGCTCTTCGAGCTCCTGACCGGGTCGCCCCCGCACTCCGGCACGACCGAGTACATGCTGGCCCATAAGCACGTCACCGACGACGTGCCCCCGCCTTCAACCTTCGTCCCTGGCATCCCGTCCGCACTCGACGCTCTCGTCGTGGCGGCGACCCGCCGCGACCCTGCGGCGCGACTGCGCGACGGCGCCGCGTTCCTGGCCGGTCTGCTCGCCCTCAAAGGCGAGCTGGCGGGCGCGACGACGCCATCGGTGGTGCACCAGACGCTGGTCGTTGCACGGGTCCCACCTGCACCCGCCGCCAAGGCGCGGTCCCCACGGCGACGCCGGCGAGGCCTGACCGCCCTGGTGGCGGTGCTCGTGCTCGGGCTGCTAGCGCTCGGCGGTGGCTACTATCTCGGGAGCTACCGCTACACGCAGGCGCCCTCCGTCCTGAGCCTGACGCTGAGCCGGGCCGAAGCCATGCTGCACCGAGCGGACCTCGTCGTGAAGCGCGGGCCGGACACCTTCAGCGAGCAGGTCAAGGCCGGCCTGGTGCTCGAGCAGACCCCTAAGCCCGGTGGCCGGGTCCGCAAGGGTGGCGCGGTCACCGTGGTCGTGTCGAAGGGCGCCGACCGGCGCGCCGTACCGGGGCTGGTGGGCAAGGACCTGGCGGGTGCCACGTCGGCGCTCCGGGCCTCAGGGCTGGTCGACGCGCCTGGGCCGGTGCAGGCCTACAGCGACACCGTCCCGACCGGCGAGGTGATCAGCTCCGACCCGGCGTCCGGCACCCGCCTTCGACCCGGTACCGCCGTGCGGCTCGTGCTGTCCAAGGGCGAGCAGCCGGTCCCCGTCCCCCAGGTGGTCGGGCAGAAGCAGGACAGGGCCGTTCAGGCCCTGCGCGCCCTGGGCTTCCAAGTGAGCGTGGCGCAGGTCTTCAGCGACACCGTTGCCAAGGACGAGGTCCTCGGCCAGTCGCCGGCCCCGGGCACCGCCGTCAA
>JAYTHM010000583.1:0-2680 GCA_043732645.1 Frankiales bacterium | reverse complement strand
GGGCGCAGTCAGGCCCGGTGGTGCGCAGCACGAACACCTGCTCGCGGTACTGCTGGGTCACGACCGTGTCGGCGTCGGTGATGGTGAGGTGCGCCGGCTTACAGGTGGGCGCCTCCGGCGGTGGTGGCGTCTCGCGCGGCGCAGTCGGTACGGCGGACGGGCTGGGGCGACGCTGGACGGGACGACGGTGGGAACCGGCTCCGCAGCGGTCGGTGTGGGCGTGGGGGGGCCGCCGGAGTGGTTGCCGTGACGCTCGGCGAGGTCCCTGTGTTGGTGGCGCTGCCGTTGCTGCAGGCGGTCAACAACAGCAGCAGGAGCGCGACGATCGGGAAGCGGCGCATGGGGTCGGGGGCTAGCCCAGGGCTAGCCCAGCACGGCCGCCGGACGGGGGGGCACCGGACACGGGACTGGGGAGGCGCCTGCCCGGATATGCTGGTGTCTTCCTCGCCGTGTGCGAGGGGAAGCACCGGGATTCACCGCGATGCGACAAGATCCGAGCCCGATCCAGGACGGAGGAGTGCCCACCACCCATGGCGAAGCTGAAGTACGACCCAGACGTGGACTTCTCCGATGAGAACCTGAGCCAGCCGCTGCTGGCCGGGTTGGTGGGTGAGGGCAAGAAGGTCCTCGACATCGGCTGCGCCACCGGTTACCTCGCTGCGCTGCTCCGCGAGCGTGGCTGCCAGGTGGACGGCGTCGAGTACGACCCGGTGATGGCCGAGAAGGCCGCGCTGCACGTCGACCGGCTCGAGGTCGGTGACGTGCAGGCCATGGACCTGCCCGCCCTGTTCGGTGAGTGCTGCTACGACGCCGTCGTCCTCGGGGACGTGCTGGAGCACCTCACCGACCCCCTGGGAGTCCTGCAGTCCGCGCTCGGGCTGCTGAAGCCCGGTGGGTTCTTCGCGATCTCCCTGCCCAACGTGGCGCACGGATCTGTCCGCCTCGGGCTGCTCCAGGGCCGTTTCCGGTACACCCCAACGGGCCTGCTGGACGATACGCACCTGCGCTTTTTCACCCGTGAGTCCGTGCTCGACCTAATGACCCAGGCCGGTCTCGCCGTCGTCGAGCTGCGGCGCACCACCGCGGACGTGTTCAGCACCGAGGTCGCGGTCTTGGAGGGCGACTTCCCCGTCGAACTGGTGGAGCTGGTAGCGGCCGAGCCCGAGGCCACGACCTACCAGTTCGTGCTCCGGGCCGTCCCCGTCGCCGAGGCCGACCCGCGTCAGGTGCTGGCCGTTGAGGAGGCCGAGGCGACCCGACTGGCCGAGCAGTCGGCCGCGCTCAAGCGGGTCGGGTGGTTCGGTACCCGTACCGAGCTGCCCGTCGTGCCCAGCGTGCGTGTCGGACTGTGGGGGAGCTGGGGCGTCGACGACCTGCTCGAGGCTCTGCTCGGTCGGGTCGTGTCGGCTGAGCTCGAGCGCCGGCTGCCCGGAGTGCTGCTGCGCTTCGCGGCGCCGCACGCCGCCGACGGCGGCGGGCGCACCGGCCTCGGCGAGCCCATCGAGGACCTGGGGCCGTTCGGACCGGCCCGCTCGCAGGTCCTCGCGCAGGGCCTGGACGCCGTGCTCGTCGTCGGCCGGGTCGACAGCGAGCGCGACGTCGTGGCCGCCCGCTACAACCGGGTGACCGCTGCCGACGACCCGACGCGGTACCTGCTCGAGCCGCCACTGTCGCTGCCCGTCGTTTGGGGGCCAGTCAGCTTCGACGGAGGCCCCACCAGCGGCCTCGCCCCCGGGGCCGTCCCTGCTGCGCCTGGCGTGAAGCCGCTCCCGCTCCCCGACGCGGGCGTGCTGGCGCCCCGGGTCCTGTCCCTGGCGAACGCCCAGCGACGCATCCCTTACTTGCGGTCCAGCAACTGGCTGACGCACAGCCCACGGATCGTCGCCGTGCACCTGGCTGGCGGCACCGACGTACAGCCCGTTCTCGACGCCTTGCAACCGCTGCTGGACGGCGACGACGGCCTGTCCGTCGTCGCCCTGGAGCTCAACACCCTGGACGGCGACGGCGGCCCCGCGAACGAGCTCGCCTCCGCGCTGTGGCCGCGGGCAACCCTGTGCCCGGTCGACGCCGGCGTCGACTCCGCGGTGTCGGTGCTCGCGGTCGTTGACGCCGTCGTGTCGACGTCCGTGACCGCCCGAGCGGTCGCGGCCTCCTATGGCGTCCCGTCGATCGCACCCGACCTTGAGGGGCTCACGCGGCTGACGTCGTTGCTGTCCGGCAAGGCCGCGCCGGCCGGCGTCGACCCACAGCTGCGGGCCGAACAGGCCACCCTCGACGCGTGGTTCGAGCAGGTCGCGGAGCACCTGCGTGCTGCCGTGCCCCCCGCTGATGTCCGCGCAGTGCTCTCCACGACGGAGCGGTACGACGCGATGGAGCGCGCCCACGCCGCGATGCGGGCCCGCACCTCCGCCGAGGTGCTCAGGGCTGCGGACGCGCAACCGGTCATCGAGGTCGTCCCCGAGGACCTGCAGCCTGAGATCGACCGGCTCAACGCGGAGCTGCTCGCGGTGATGAACACCCGCACCATGCGCGCCCTCAAGCCTGTGCGCGACGTCTACTCGCGGCTGCGGGCCCGTACCAGGTGACCCACCTGCCGCGGGTCTGGCTGGTCCTCGTCGACCTGACCGGGGACCACGAGGACGTCGGCGTCGGCGTCGACGTGGTCGTGCGTCCGGCCTCC
>JAYTHM010000582.1:0-2682 GCA_043732645.1 Frankiales bacterium | reverse complement strand
GACGCAGCATGCGATCCGGGCCCTGAGGCACCTGTCGGGGGCGCACGGCTTTAACGTCGGCATGAACCTTGGCACCGTTGCGGGCGCCGGGATCGCGGCGCACCTGCACCAGCACGTCGTACCGCGGTGGGGTGGGGACACGAACTTCATGCCGGTGGTTGGGCACACCAAGGTGCTGCCTCAGCTGCTGCCCGAGACCCGCGACCTGCTGGCTCGCGCCTGGACCGAGGTCTGAGCCTGCCCGTCCCTCGGGCGAGTTCTGTGACATCTGCACCACACCACGCCGGCGTTTCTGGTGCAGATGTCAGACAAGGCCGCGGCGCGGGTGGTCCAGGTGGGGTCAGGGCCTGACGTGGGCGGGCAAGGGCTCGTGGCGCAGGTAGGTGCGCCGGAAGGACCCCGTCCCGTGGGAAAGGGACCTGAGCTCGGCGGCGTAGTGCAGCAGCTCGAGGTCGGGGACCTCGGCGCTCACGACGGCCAGGTCGTCGTCGAGCTCATTGCCGGTGACGCGGGCGCGGCGGCCGGAAAGGTCACTCATCGCGGTGCCGACATAGCCGGCGGGCAGGCGCACCTCGATCCAGGACACCGGCTCGAGGACCTGGATGCCGGCTGCCGTGCAGGCCTCGCGTACGGCGAGAGCCCCCGCTGACTGGAAGGCCGCGTCGGAGGAGTCGACCGAGTGGGCCTTGCCGCCGGTGAGGACCACCCGCAGGTCGACCAGGGGCCGGCCTGCGAGGCCGCGCTCCATCTGCGCACGCACGCCCTTCTCGACCGAGGGGATGTAGGTCGTCGGGACCGCACCGCCGACCACGTGGGACTCGAAGACCAGGCCCGACCCGGCGGGCAGGGGCTCGACGTGGACGTGGACGACGGCGTACTGCCCATGGCCGCCGGACTGTTTGACGTGCCGGCCGGTGACCGAGACCGGGCCGGCGAGGGTCTCGCGCAGGGCGACGAGGACGGGCGGGAGGCTGACGGTGACGCCGTACCGGGTGCGCAGCCGGTCGACGAGGACCTCGGCGTGTCCCTCACCGACGGTCCAGAGCAACAGCTGGCCGGTCTCGGCCTGCCGCTCGAGACGCACCGTCGGGTCCTCCGCGACCAGGCGCTGCAGCGCCGTGCCGAGCTTGTCCTCGTCGGCGCGTAATGAGGCCTCGACGGCGATCGCGTGCTGCGGCTCGGGCAGGTCCCAGGGGTGGACGAGCAGCGGGTCCTCGGGGGAGGACAGCGTGTCGCCGGTCTCGGCACTGGCCAGCTTGGCGACCGACACGAGGTCACCGGCGGGGCACTGCGTGACCGGACGCATCGCCGAGCCCAGGGGGGTGGTGAGCGCACCGATCCGCTCGTCGGCGTCGTGGTCGACGTGCCCGCGCTCGGCGAGTCCATGGCCGCAGACGTGCACCACGGCGTCCGGGCGCAGCGTGCCGGAGAAGACGCGGACCAGGGAGACCCGCCCGAGGTAGGGGTCGGAGGTGGTCTTGACGACCTCGGCCACCAGCGGTCCATCGGGGTCGCACGAGATGGGGGCGGCAGGGGTGCCGTCGGGGTAGGTCACGACCGGGCAGTGATGCTCGAGGGGTGAGGGCATCGCCTGGGTGAGCAGCTCGAGGATCTCATCGGTGCCCAGCAGTGACAGTGAAGCGGCCGGGATGACCGGGTAGAAGGTGCCGCGGGCGACGGCCAGCTCGAGGTCGGCGAGGATGACTTTGTTGTCGATACTCTCGCCCGCGAGATAGCGGTCGAGCAGGGTCTCGTCCTCGCTCTCGGCGATCACCGCTTCAAGCAGCTCGCCGCGCAGCGACTCGATGAGCGGCAGGTGCTGCGGGTCGGGGTCGCGCTCGACCCGGTCGCCGGACGACCAGTCGTAGACCCGCTGCGAGATGAGCCCGATAACCCCCGCGACCGTCTCGTCGGGGGGGTCGCCGTGCATCGGTAGGTAGAGCGGGTGCACGCCCTCGCCGAGGACCCGCTGGCAGATCGCCACGCAGTCGTCGAAGTCGGCACGTGGCTTGTCGAGCTGGGTGATGACCACTGCCCGCGGCAGGCCCACCAGGGCGCACTCGTGCCACAGCTGGACGGTGATCGCGTCGATGCCGTCGACGGCAGAGACCACGAACAGCGCCGCGTCCGCCGCGCGTAGGCCCGCGCGTAGTTCCCCGACGAAGTCGGCCGTGCCGGGCGTGTCGAGCAGGTTGACCTTCACGCCGGCATGCTCCAACGGCGCGAGCGACAGGGCCACCGACCGCTGCAGCCGCCTCTCGACCTCCTCGCTGTCGCTGACTGTCGTCCCCTCGGTGACACTGCCCGCCCGCGGGATCGTGCCGGTGCGCCTCAGGAGTGCCTCGACCAGCGTCGTCTTGCCCGCGCCGGCGTGTCCCACGAGCGCCACGTTGCGGACGAGCTCTGCGGACCTCGGCTCGGGTGCCGGTCCAGCCTGTCTGCTTGTTTTAGACATTCGTCCAACCTCCCACGTCGTCCCACGCTGCCGTAAGGAGCCTCTCGCCCAGCGCAGCCAGGAACAAGGGTCCTGGGTGAGCATCCGCGCCGGTATCGTTCGTGGGTGACGTCGACGAGCCAGGCCCCGCAGTGATCGGTGCCCAGCTGCGCCCCGTGGTCGGCAAGGTCGCCGACCCCCTGGTCAACCGCCTCCACGCGTGGGGCGTGACCCCCGATGCCGTCACG
>JAYTHM010000581.1:0-2689 GCA_043732645.1 Frankiales bacterium | reverse complement strand
GCATCACCGGTTCGCTGTCGTGGTAGCCACGGTGCCGGTCCTGCCGCACCGGCACATCCACCGCCACCAGCCGGAACCCGGCCTCTCGCAGCAGGTAGGACCACTCCATGTCGGCGTTGCGGTAGAACCGCGCCTTCGGCGGGAGGGGTACCTGGAGGGCGACCGACCGTCGTACCGCGATCAGGTAGGACAGGAGGGCTTCCACCTCCCCGGGAGGGCTGTCGGCGAAGCCGAGCCAGCCGTCCTCGACGTGCACGCCGCGCCACCCGGCTGCGTCGGCGCCGGCCTCGAGCAGCGGCGTGATGCCATCACCCTCGAGCACGGTCGACAGGTCCATCACCACGTGAAACTGCGCCGTGTCCGCGCGGACCAGCGCGTTCCGGGCCTCGGCCCACCCGGCGGTGCGCTCGACGTGGAGCTCGTTCACCCGCTCGTGCTGGGCCAGCTCGTGGACGACCGCGCCGGCGTCGGTGGCGCCGTTCTCCAGCAGCACCACCTGCAGGTCCTGCGGGCCATGCTCCAGCAGTGCTGCCACTGTCGTCCGGAGGTCCACAGGCCAGCCCTCGACGACCAGCGCGACGGTGCAGCGGTGGGTGTCCGGCTCCTGCGAGCAGTCCGGCAGGTCCCCGACCTGCTGCAGGACCGGGTACGGCGGCAGCGCGTTCAGCACCTGACCGTCGGCCGTGTCCTTGACGCCCCAGCCGAGCGCGTTGATCTCGGCGCGCAGGGCGTCGCTGGCGGCGTAGTCCTTGTCGACGCGGGCCTGGGCCCGTCGATCGGCGAGCTGTTGCACGTCCTGAGGAGCGGTCACCCCACCAAGCCTAGGTCGCGCGCCGTCGGCAGGCCGAGCGCGGGAGGTGTTCGTCACCCAGGCGGGCAGCCGTGAGTGTGGCGCCGGACACCCGGCAGGTGGGGACCCCTGCTCAGCCGGGGCTCGGGGCCAGCTGGGCGCGAAGGACCTTGCGGTCGGTCTTCATCACGCTGGTCAGCGGGATCGCGTCGACGACGCGGACCTCACGGGGGTACTTGTAGGCGCCCAGGTGCTCCTTGGCGAAGGCGATGAGCTCCGCCGGTGTGGCCGGAGCACCGAGCTGGACGAAGGCAACGACCTCCTCCCCGAGCCGCGGGTCGGGTCGGCCGACGACGGCCGCCCCGATGACGGCCGGGTGGGCGAGCAGCACGTCCTCCACGTCACGGGGGTAGACGTTGAAGCCGCCCCTGATGATGAGGTCCTTAATCCGGTCGACGACGTAGAGCCAGCCATCTGCGTCGAGGTGCCCGACGTCTCCGGTGTAGAGCCAGCCGTCACGGACGGCGAAGGCCGTCTCCTCTGGGCTGTTCCAGTAACCCTGCATGACCGTTGCCCCACCGACGCAGATCTCGCCGTCCTGACCAGCAGCGGCGGCACTGCCGTCCGGGAGCTCGATCCGGACCGTCACCCCGGGCACCGGCTTGCCGACAGAACCGAGCTTGCGCTCATCGGCAGGCTGCGAGCTGATCAGCGCACTCGACTCCGTGCAGCCGTAGCCCTCGCGGATCTGCGCGTTCGGGATCCGTCGCTCGAGCTCAGCGGCCACCTCGGCGGCCAGTGGCGCCGCTCCGCTCCCGACCCGCTCCATGCAGCTCAGGTCGTGGTCCTCGAGCGGCTGGGTCAGCAGCATCGAGATCATGGACGGGACCAGAGCGGTTCCCTGGATGCGGTGCTCCTCGACGAGCGCCACCCAGCCTGCGGGGTCGAACCACCGCATGAGGTACGACGTCCCGGGCTCGTGCGCGTGCAGACCGGCCACCGATACGAGCAACCCGTAGGCGTGAGCGAGTGGTAGGGGCAGCAGGATGCTCGTGCGCCCCGGGCTGGCCGACAGGTCGGCCGCCGCCTTGCCCGCGGCGTCGAGCCCGTCGTGCGTCAGCGCGACGCCCTTGGACCGCCCCGTCGTACCGCCGGTGTAGAGCAAAGCGGCGAGGTCGGTGCCCGCGCGCTCGACCAGCGCCAGCTCGCCGTGGCTCTCCAGGTCCGCCCAGGCGATGCCACCCTCACCGCCCACGACGACCACCGGCAACGTCGGCGCACTCGCCTTGACCTTGGGCAGGAACTCGGGCGTCGTCACGACGGCGACCGCTCCGGAGTCCTCGACGACATGACGTAGCTCGTCCTCGGTCAGCAAGAACAACACCGGCGTGGGTACGGCGCCCGCCCGCCACAGCGCGCTGTAGGCGATGCCCACCTCGGGGCAGTTGGCCATGACGATCACGACCCGGTCGCCCGGCTCGACGCCCAGCTCGACGAAGCCCTTGGCCGCCACCCGTGCCCGCTGGGCCAGCTCGCCCGAGGTGTACCACCGTCCCTCGAAGAACAACGTGGGCCAGTCGCCGAACCGCTCCAGCAGTAGCTCCGCGCGACGACCGAGCGAGACGGACGGGTCGAGCAGGGTCACGGGGCCTCCTGAAGCCAGCACGGGAGCTCTGCCTATCACGCGCGTTGCAGGGGTGTCCTGACTTAGCTCAGGCGGACGACGGCCCTGGCGGCCATCAAGACCTTCTCGCCGCCGACGGTGGCGGTCAGGCCAACTGTCACGGTCCCGTCGGCGTGCTTGGCCTCGACGGTGCCCGCGACGGTCAGCGTCGTACCGGTGTCGTCGTCCTCGACCACGACCGGCCGGCTGAACCGCACGCCGTACGACACGACTCG
>JAYTHM010000580.1:0-2696 GCA_043732645.1 Frankiales bacterium | reverse complement strand
TCAACAGGTCCGGTCCGATCCGCTCGCCGATGGCAGCGCCGCAGCCCAGCTCCTCGGCCAGCTCCCGGGTCAGTGCCTGCTCGTCGCTCTCGCCATCTTCGACCTTGCCGCCGGCGAACTCCCACATCCCGGCCAGCCGGCCCGGCCCGGTCCGGCGCGACGCGAGCACCCGGGGCGGGTGGTCCCTGAGCAGGGCCGCACCGACCACCGAGATACGCATCGGACCATCCTTGCCGTTTCTGGTGCGCCTGGGTTCCCGGGGGGTAAGGGTGTGGGCAGCGACCCCCACGTCCCGGAGGAACCCGATGGCCACCCTGCTCGACGCAACCCTGCTGACCGACACCCTCAAGGCCCTGCCCGGCTGGCAGGGCGACTCCCAGGGCATCTACCGCGACGTGGTCCTGCCGCCCGAGCAGGATGCGGAGCTGCGCCGCATCGTGGACGTCGATGCCGGTGCCATGGGTCACCCGCCGATCGTCGAGCAGCGTGACGGCGCCACGCGGTTCGTGCTGCGCACCGAGCCGGACGGGGGCGTCACCGAGCTCGACATCGCGTTCGCTTCGCACATCAGCGACCTCGTCAGGCGCATCCCGACCGCGCGCACCGAGACGGCGTAGCCCGCTCTTCGGCGTGGGCGCCCAATCGGCTGCGCTGCTCGCCTCGGGTGGCCCGGTGGGAGTACAGCGCCCTGCCTTTGAGGTGGCCGAGGTGGTCACCCTCAGCGGCCCACCCGGCTTCGACCTCGACCGGGTGGCCCGCTCCCATGCCGGGGCCGGCCTGCGGCCGCACGCGTACGACGGGCGACGGCTGACGACGGTCCTGCCCCGTGACACCCTCGCGAGGGTCGATGCGAGCCTGCGGGTCGAGCAGTCCGCCCACGACCCGGTGGGCCTGCAGGTCTTGCGCCGGGTGCTCGACCTCGACGCAGACCTCACTGAGCTGTGGGCCCTGGCCCCCCGGTGGGTGCGGGCGGCCGGTGCGGGCCGCCAACTTCGGGCGGCCTCGGTCCTGGAGGCGCTGGCGCAGGCCCTGGCGGGCACGAACACGTCGTACCGGGGGACGCAGGCAATGATGGAGCAGCTCGTCGGAGACGGACCCTTCCCGCGACCGGACCAGGTGCTCGGTCGTCCGCTCACCGCCTGGGGCTACCGCGCGCCGGCGCTGCTGGGGGCCGCCAGGGCCGTCGATGAGGGCCTGGACCAGGACTGGCCGGACGCCTCCGACGAGCAGGTCCTGACGGCCGTGCGGGGGCTGCGCGGGTTCGGGCCGTTCGCCGCCGCCGGCGTGCTGCCGCTGATCGGTCGGCCGCGACCGCTCGTCCTGGACAGCTGGCTCGCACAGCAGGTGCCCGACCCTGGCCGCTACGCGAGGTACGGCAGATGGGGTGGGACGGTGCTGTGGCTGGAGGTCACACGGACGTGGTTCCCGGATGGCTGAGCAGGTCGCCGGCGAAGGCGCGTTGAACCGACGCGGGGACCCGGACCTGGGGCACCGGACCAAGCAGCCACACCGCGTCGTCGGGCCGACCCGGTACGAGCAGGACGCCTTGGTGACCGTCCTTGCCGATCACCATCACCAGGTCCGGCGACTCGACGACCCCGCGCGCGTCCGAGCACCACGCGAAGTGCCGTGGGGTCCGCAGCACCAGCCGCTGGCCGTCCGGGAGCACGGCGTCAAACCATGACTGGAAGGCGTCGTTGAGGACCAGCTTCTGGTCGATGCGGCTGTCGATCCTCAGCGCAAGGACCTGTCCGGCAGCCAGGCCCTCCTCGACACACGTCCGTAGCCGGCGGGGCAACGTGATCGATACGACCAAGAAGAACAGGGGGATGAGCCCCAGGACGGCGAACGCCAGGCCCGCCCCGGGCTCCCCGAGGAACAACCCGAAAGCGACGGCGGAGCCCTCCAGCAGCACCAGCGGCAGGGACACCCACGTGTAGCAGGTCCCGCGCAGCCGCCGGAACATCTGCTCCGGTCCCCCCCAGGTCCGTACAGGCGGCAGCGCCGGACAGGGCGCACCCTGGCTGCTCGCCAGGACCGCCGCCACCATCCGGCGCGCCCGCCGTTGCGCGGGGACCCCGACCACCAGCCCGGGGAGTGCCGCCATCAGCAGCCCCAGAAGCCCCAGCGCCACCTTGATGCTCCACGCGTCGCCGCTCGACTGCGCGAAGTCGGGCGACACGCTCGTGCCCAGCAAGAGCAGCGCAAGCGACCAGACAATAAGACTCGCGACGGTCAGGGCGACCAGACGCAGCCCGCCGCCGGAGCGGACGGGCGGAAGTGCAGTGGTCTCTGCCTGGGTCACAGGCAGAGAGGATGCCCTACCGGGACGTGAGGTCGACGTACGCGCGCTCGGGGGGACCGACGTAGACCTGCCGCGGCCGGCCGATCTTGGTCTGCGGGTCCTGGATCATCTCGCGCCACTGGGCGATCCAGCCGGGTAGCCGGCCCATCGCGAACAGCACCGTGAACATCTCCGTCGGGAAGCCCAGCGCCTTGTAGATGACGCCGGTGTAGAAGTCGACGTTGGGGTAGAGCTTGCGCGAGACGAAGTAGTCATCGGACAGCGCGACCTCCTCGAGCTGCTGGGCGAGGTCGAGCAGCGGGTCGACGACCTCGAGTGAGGCGAGCACGTCGGCCGCAACCTTCTTGACGATGGCCGCCCTGGGGTCCCAGTTCTTGTAGACCCGATGCCC
>JAYTHM010000579.1:0-2696 GCA_043732645.1 Frankiales bacterium | reverse complement strand
GCCTTCGGATCCCAATAGTTCTTCACCGCGGTGTACTCGACCTTGCTCCCTGGCACATAGTTTGTCATCGTGAAAGCACCTGAGCCACCAGTCGGCTTCTGGTCCTGACCCGGGGCGTCGAACGCCTGCGGGCTCATCATCATGCCGGGGGAGCCCCCCAGCACCTGGACCAGGGCGCCAGCCGAGGCGTTGGTGTGGAACTCCACTGTGTGGTCGTCCACCGCGTCGACCGAAGTCACCGGCTTGAGCGGATTGGCGTTAAAGGAACCCTTCAGGGTCTTCGAACGCATTATGTTCTTGACCACCGAATCCGCGTTGAACGGGGTGCCGTCCTGGTACTTCCAGTTGTCAATGAGTGTCATCCTCAGAGTGTCACCGTTGTCGGTAACCGCCCACTTCTTGGCCAGCATCGGCTGTGGCTGACCGTCGGGGCTGATGTAGACCAGCGCGTCGTAGATCGGGTATAGGTACATCTGGCTGTTGTTCGACGTGATCTTGTCCGGGTCGAATGAGGTGTTGTCCACGCTGTACATCCAGGTGAACGTGGCGGACTTGTCCAGGTTGTCGCCCAGCGTCGGGCAGTCGGAGCTCTGGTCGACCCGGCTGGCGGTTCCGGAGCCGGAGCTCGCGCCGCCCCCGGTGGTCGAGGCGCCGCAGGCGGCGGCGGCCAGGGCCATCACGCTGAGCACTGCCACAGTGTGAAGTCGTTTCACGGTGGGGATCTCCTCTAGTAGTCGTCGTTGACCGGGAGGGAGCTGACGGGAGGGGGTCGGGCGGGTTACGAGGACATGCGCCGGCGCTGGGACCACATCTGCGTGGACCGCTCGAAATGCAGGGCCGCTTCCCACCCCATGCCGGGGCGGTCCAGCTCCGTGCGGAAGGACCGGGTGGCGGCGCGGGCCAGCTCGGGGTCCTTGGCCGGGCGCCTGGCCAGTTCCATGGCCACCTGCTCCACCTGGTCGTCCGGCACGGATCGCCAGGCCAGCCCGATCTCCGCCGCGCGAGCGCCGGTGATCTCCTCGCTGAACAGGCCCATTGCTGCGGTGGCCTCACGTCCGGCGGACCTGCCGGAGATGGTGAAGTAGCCCCCTCCCGGGTGCAGGCCGATCCGCAGGAAGCCCGACATCAGCCTCGCGTCGTCGGCCACCACCCGCAGGTCGGTGGCTAGCAGGAGGTTCATGCCGGCCCCCACCGCAGCGCCTCGCACCGCCGCGATGGTGGGAACCTGCAGGGCACCGACCCGGGTGAAGGCTCCGTAGACCGCTCCTGCCTCCTTGAACGTGGCGTCCTCGGCCTGGTCCGAGCCCGGCGCCCAGCGTCGACGATCGGCCCCGGAGCAGAAGGTGCCCCCGTCCCCCTTGATCACCGCTGCGCCCACCTCGGGGTCGGCGTCGATCTCTTCGCACACCTGCATCAGCTGTCGCCCCATCTCCGGGGTTAGACCGTTCTTCACCTCCACGGAGCTGACGGTGATCACAGCCACCCCGCCCGTGCTCTCGAACTGAATTTCGCCCATCGTCAGGTCTCCCTATCGTCGTTGTGCGCGTGTGTGTCTCAGGTCAGTCAGGTCGCCGCGGTGCCACCGAACGGTCGCAGGGCCCGCCGACGGTCAGGTCATAAGCACGTCGACGGCTGTCGCGCCCTCTCCCTCGGCGGCGACGACCAGGGGGTTTACCTCGATCTCGTGGATGGCAGTGGGCAGCGCGCCGATGGCGCGGCTGAGAGCCACCAGGGCTTCGACGGCGGCGTGGGTGTCGGCCCTGGCGGCACCGCGAAACCCGTCGAGCAGGGGCCAGGCCCGGAGTCCGCGCAGCATTGCGGCGGCCTCATCGGGGCCGATGGGCGCCAGTGCGGTGACGACATCGCGGTATATCTCCGTGGTGATGCCGCCGAGACCGACCGTGACCAGGTCGGGGTAGCCATCGATACCCCGGATCGCGCCCAGCACGAGCTCGGTGCCCTCGGCGACCATCTGCTGCACCACGACGCCCTCGACGCCGGGCACCTGCTGATCGTGCGCTGCCGTGAGCAGCTGGGCGTAGACCTCTGAAGCGGCGTCGACGTCCACGTCGAGACGGACGCCGCCCACGTCGGACTTGTGCGCCAGGCCTGCGGCCTGGAGCTTCATGGCTACGCGGCCGCCGCACCGCCGTGCGGCGAGAACCGCCCCCGCCGACGAGGTGACCAGCTCCCAGGCGGGCTGAGCGATACCGAGCGCGTCCAGCACGGCCTGGCCTCGCGCAGACTCCGGCAGCGCGGCGGCGGCAGACACCCGCGCGGCGAGAGCATCCGGTGCAGGCGGGGGCAAGGTGGGTGGTGCGGACGTACCCGCTGCGACCAAGAGAGCCGCAGCCCGGGACAGTGCACCCACAGAGGGGAACACCGGGATGGCGTGGGTGCGGAACACCGCCCGAGCGGCGGCAGTCAGCTCGCGGCCGGCGAGCCAGGCGACGATGAGCGGGCACGAAAGACGCGCCGCCGTCGCCACGAGGTCCTCGGCCAGCTGCTCGGCCTGCTCGCCGGTGACCATGGTCAGCAGCACCGCCACGAGATCCACGGAAGGGTCCTCGGCCACTGTCGTGCAGACCTCGCCGAAAGCTTCGGCGCCGAGGCTGAACAGCTGGGCCGTCACGTCGACCGGGTTGGTCACCGCGCCGAAGGCTGGGATCAACGGTCGCAGCCTGTCCTGGGTGTCC
>JAYTHM010000578.1:0-2701 GCA_043732645.1 Frankiales bacterium | reverse complement strand
GCTCAGTGGTGATCGCCGCCACCTGCGACCAGGCCTGGCGGGTCCGCGAGATGGCCGCGAAGGTGATCGCCCGGCACCGCATCGACGACGGCCTTGATGCTGTCGGCTGGCTGCTGACCGACCCGGTCCCCCGTGTTCGAGCTACCGTCGGCCGCGCCCGGTAGAGCCTCAGCCAACCGGGCAGCTAGCTCGTCAACCGGCCGGGGCGCTCACCACGGTCAGCGGCAGGAGCGTCTTGCCGGTCGGCCCGATCTGGATCTCGGTACCCATCTGCGGGCAGACCCCGCAGTCAAAGCAGGGGATCCAGCGGCAGTCATCGAGGTCGACCTCCGCCAGGGCCTCCTGCCAGTCACTCCAGAGCCACTCCTTGTCCAGGCCCGAGTCCAGGTGATCCCAGGGCAGGACCTCGAGCTCGTCGCGCTCACGGGTGGTGTACCAGGCGACGTCGATGCCGGTGGTCTGGCAGGCCGCCATCCAGCGGTCGTAGGAGAAGTGCTCGCTCCAGCCGTCGAAGATCCCGCCCTGGCGCCAGACCTCCTCCAGGACCGCACCGATCCGGCGGTCGCCGCGGGACAGCAGTCCCTCGACCTGGCCGGGCTTGCCGTCGTGGTAGCGGTAGCCGATGGCCTTCGCGGTGCTCTTGTCGTCGCGGATCGCGTCCTTAAGCAGCCGCAGCCGACGGTCGATCGTCTCCGGGTCGGCCTGCGCGGCCCACTGGAACGGCGTGTGGGCCTTGGGTACGAAACCGCCGATGCTGACGGTGCACTTCACGTCCCGGGTGCCCGTCACCTGACGGCCGGCACGGATGACTTCCCTTGCCATCTCGGCGATCTCGAGCACGTCTTCGTCGGTCTCCGTCGGGAGCCCGCACATGAAGTAGAGCTTCACCTGACGCCAACCGGCGCCGTACGCGGCGGTGACGGTGTCGATGAGGTCCTGCTTGCTCACCATCTTGTTGATCACCTTGCGCAGCCGCTCGCTGCCGCCCTCGGGGGCGAAGGTCAGCCCTGACCTGCGGCCGTTACGGGACAGCTCCTGCGCGAGGTCGATGTTGAACGCGTCGACCCGGGTGGACGGCAGGGACAGCGACGTCTGGGTTCCTTCGTACCGGTCGGCTAGGCCCTTGGCGATCTCACCGATCTCGGAGTGGTCGGCGCTGCTCAACGACAGCAGGCCGACCTCCTCGTAGCCGGTGGCCTCAAGACCGGCCTTCACCATCTCGCCGATGCCGGTGATGCTCCGCTCCCGGACCGGACGGGTGATCATGCCGGCCTGGCAGAAGCGGCAGCCGCGGGTGCAGCCACGGAAGATCTCCACGCTCATCCGCTCGTGGACGGTCTCGGCGAGCGGGACCAGCGGCTGCTTGGGGTACGGCCACTCGTCGAGGTCCATCACGGTCCGCTTGTGCACCCGCCACGGCACGTCGCGATGGTTGGGCACGACCCGCGCGATCCGGCCGTCCTCGAGGTACTCAACGTCGTAGAACCGCGGCACGTAGACGCCGCCGGTTTTGGCGAGCTCGAGCAGCGTGTCCTGTCGGTTGAGGCCCTCGCGCTTGGCCCGCTTGAGGATCTCGGTCATCTCGAGCACGGCCTGCTCGCCGTCGCCCAGCACCGCCGCGTCGATGAACGTCGCGATCGGCTCCGGGTTGAACGCGGCGTGCCCGCCGGCCAACACGATCGGGTCGTCCTCGGTCCGGTCCTTGGCGTGTATGGGGATCCCGGCGAGGTCCAGCGCCTCCAGCATGTTGGTGTAGCCGAGCTCGGTGCTGAAGCTGATCCCCAGCACATCGAAGGACCGCACCGGCCGGTGCGCGTCGATGCTGAACGCGGGGACACCGGCCTCCCGCATCAGCTTCGCGAGGTCCGGCCACACGGAGTACGTCCGCTCGGCGAGGACGCCCGGCTGCTCATTCAGCAGCTCGTACAAGATCATGACGCCCTGGTTGGGGAGCCCCACCTCGTAGGCGTCGGGGTACATCAGGCACCACCGGACCGTCAGGTCACCGGCCTCGTCCCAGTCCTTGACGGTGCTGTTGAGCTCCCCGCCGACGTACTGGATCGGCTTGCTGACCTGCGGCAGCAGCTTCTCTAGGCGGGGGAACAGGTTCTCGACAGGCATACTCCCCAGGCTACGTCCCAGCGTGGCGCGCCCGCATGGTGTGACCTTGGCACCTTCGACACCGGCGTGGCCCGGTGCAGTTCTCACACCAGATGGGCGTCCTCCACAGATGTGGCCGGCGGCCCCCCGAGCCAGCCTGCCGGGCCAGGCTTGCCGGATGGACCTCAGCTCGCTCGACGACGGCAGTCGTGGGCTTTGGACCCGGCCCCAGGCCCTTGCCCTGATGTCCTGCGGGACCCTGCACCAGATCGCCGTACGTCGTGGCAGATCCCGTTTTCCGGCATCTACGCCGACACCGGCCACGAGCTGTCCCCCCTCCAGTGGGCACAGGCCGCGGTCCTGGCCAGCGGCGGAGCAGGTCAATCCAGGGAGTACAGCGAACCTCGTGCCGACGGCTCCCGGCGCAGGCGCCTGGTCGCTGCCGCGTGCGGTCGCTCCGCCGCCAGGGTCTGGAGCTGCTCCTCATCGACGACGACGATCCGGCCACCCACGCTGCCGAGCACCTGCTGCACGACGTCCAGGTGAAGCGGTCCCTTCCGACGATGACGGCGCCCGCCCGGGCGGGTGGACCCGACCTTCC
>JAYTHM010000577.1:0-2709 GCA_043732645.1 Frankiales bacterium | reverse complement strand
ACACATACCCAGGCGGCGGGGGCGGTGGGACCCTCACGGCAGCAGACGATGGGGCCCGGTGACCCAGCGCACAGCTGGCAAACGCCGCCGGGGGGCGCCGCGCAGGTAAGCTCAGGCTAAGGACCCTTGGTCCCTACCAGTCGGGCACCCTGCCCGCACGGTCGCTCGTGTGTCGTGCCTCGTCCTCCAGGACCGCCTCTTCCCACAGCGCTGCACCAACCGTCTCCCGATCTTTCGTCACGACGCTGGTGCAGCACACGCGGCCCCGCACGAAGCACCACGAGCCTCACGGAGTTCTTGCCTTGCCTTCTGCTTTCGATCGCCCCCGAACGTCCACGTCCCGGTCCGCCTCGTCGCGTTCCGGGGCCCCCAGGGCCGGTGGACGCCCGTCCTCCGGTCGGCCCTCCTCCTCGGGCCGCTCCTCCTCGTCAGCCCGCTCGCGGGCCAGTCGGCCCGACCCGGTCAAGAGCGCCCTCGAGACCGGTCTGGACGCGGCCGCAGAGCTCTCGGTGACCGCGGCCTCCGAGCCTGTCCCGAGCTTCCAGTCGCTCGGCCTGCCCGACCGGCTCATCAGCGCGCTGGCCCGTCGCGACGTGACCACTCCGTTTGCCATCCAGGCCCGCGCGATCCCGGACGCCGTCGCCGGCCGGGACATCTTGGGCCGGGGCCAGACCGGCTCGGGCAAGACCCTGGCGTTCGGCCTGCCGATGTTGACCCGCCTCGTCGGGGGTACCCGCGCCGCCCGCCTGCCTCGCGGGCTCGTGCTGGTCCCCACCCGCGAGCTGGCCCAGCAGGTCAACGATGCTCTCGCGCCACTTGGCCAGGCTCTCGACCTCAAGGTCATGACGATCTATGGCGGCGCCTCGATGGGCCGGCAGATCGACCAGCTGCGTCGCGGCGCCGACATCGTCGTCGCGACCCCCGGCCGGTTGCAGGACCTTATCGACCAGCGCGAGTGCGACCTGTCCCAGGTCGTCATCACCGTCCTGGACGAGGCCGACCACATGGCCGATCTGGGCTTCATGCCGGCCGTCACGGCGCTGCTCGACCTGACCCCGTCAACCGGCCAGCGGATGCTGTTCTCCGCCACCCTTGACCGCGGGGTCGACAAGCTGGCGCAGGCCTACCTCAAGGACCCGGCGATGCACGCCGTCGCTCCGGCCGCCAGCCCGGTCGACACCATGGACCACCTGGTGTGGGCTGTGCAGCGCGACGCCAAGGTCGCGGTCGCCACCGAAATCGCCGCCCGCCCAGCCCGCACGCTGTTCTTCGTGCGCACCAAGCACGGCGCCGACCGCTTGGCTCTGCAGCTGTCGACCAGTGGCGTCAACGCCATGGCGATCCACGGCAACCTCACGCAGAACGCCCGCAAGCGTGCCCTCGAGGGCTTCTCCAGCGGTCACTCGCGCGTTTTGGTCGCCACCGACGTCGCGGCACGCGGCATCCACGTCGATGACGTCGACCTGGTCGTGCACTACGACCCGCCGGCCGACCACAAGGACTACCTGCACCGTTCGGGCCGCACTGCCCGCGCCGGGGCGCGCGGCACGGTCGTGTCCCTCGTCTTGTCGGACGAGGTCCGCGACAACCAGCGGATGCGTGAGCGGGCCGGCATCGAGGTCAGCGCACAGACCGTCGTACCCGGGCATCCGGCTGTCCGGGCGATCGCGGAGTCCGGCGAGGCAATCGTGGTGACGGCCCCGCTGCGGATGGCCTACAGCGACCGTCCCGGTCGCTCCGGTCGCCGCACCTACAGCGACCGGCCGGCCCGTCCGCAGGGGCAGCCACCGCGGCCGCAGAGCGAGCGTCCGCGCAGCACGTCGCCCCGAACCCCCTCGCCCCGCTAGGGCTGGCGGCGGGTCACCGCGAAGCGGTAGGCCTGCATCAGCACGGTCAACAGCACGCTGAGTGCCACGCCCGACCGGGTCGCCTTGAGCCAAGTCTGCTTGTACGACGCAGGCCTGGCTCGCCCGTCCGGCGACACCTCCACCTCGATCGTGGTGCCCGGAGCGGGGACCCGGGCCAAGTGCAGCGTGATGCTGCGGCCGTCGGCGTTGGCGGTGACCCCGGTGTCGGAGCGGCCGGTGATGGTGGCCGCCGTGGTGCGCGCGCCGGACCAGCTCCGGGCGTCGGCCAGCAGCAGGACCGCCCCGATGCCCAGGCCCAGCAACACGGCGACAGCCAGCACGACCAGCTGCGTCGCCGGGCCGCTGCCGCGCGGGTGCGTCCAGGCGGCGATCCCTTGCGGCGACAGACCGGCGCCTGACGGTGCGGTCGGGTCGGGAAGGGCCACCGGATCATCCTGCCAGCCAGCCTGCCATGAGGGGCTCGCCGAACCGGTCCCCCGGCGGGGCGCCCGGCATCGACCGCTCCGACCGGCGCGAGACGCGTGGCCCACCAAACGGCCGTACACTTGGCACTCCATCGAGGCGAGTGCCAGGAGGTGACCGGAAGCGTGCTGGAGGATCGCAAGCTCGAGGTCCTGCGTGCGATCGTCGAGGACTTCGTGTCGACCAACGAGCCGGTCGGATCGAAGTCACTGGCCGAGCGGCACGGCCTGGGGGTCAGCCCCGCGACGGTGCGCAACGACATGTCGACCCTCGAAGACGAGGGCTACATCACCCACCCGCACACCAGCGCCGGCCGGATCCCGACCGACAAGGGCTACCGGCTGTTCGTCGACCGGCTGTCGACGGTCAAGCCGCTGTC
>JAYTHM010000576.1:0-2715 GCA_043732645.1 Frankiales bacterium | reverse complement strand
GATGGCGGCGGCTGCCGCGATCGCGCTGCCTGCCGAGGTGCCGCTGGAATTGAACGAGCCGAAGTTGTGCGCCTTGATGAAGAAGAGGCCGATCGTGGCCATGAACACCAGCGGCATCAGCTTCAGGACCGTGGAGACGTTCTGCGCGTAGGCGAAGTTGCGGATGCCGGACAGGTTGATGACCGCGGACAGCCAGATGCCCACCATCGCAATGGCGATGGACCAAGCCTTGGTGTGGCCGGTGTTGGTGAACACCTCGACGTAGCCGACGAGGGCGACGACGATCGCCGCGTTGCCCACCCAGCCGTGATCCAGTAGGACCAGGCGTTGAGGAAGCCGCCGAAATCGCCGAAGGCATCTCGGGCGTAGACGTATGGGCCATCCGATCTGGGAACGCGCTTGGACAGCGCCCCGAACATCACGGCCAGGGCAACGGCACCGAACGTGACCAGGCCGAAAGCGACCAGGCTGATGGGGCCGTTGGCCGCGAGGGCCGACGGAAGCCCGAAGACGCCGGAACCGATCACGGATCCGACCATGAGCGCCGTTGCCGTCGGGAGGCCGAACGTCTTGCCTGGGTCAGGGTCGACACCTGCTCCACGCGACGTCGTGACGGGCGGGGTGCTGTCGAACTGAGCCGTTATGGGGTTCTGTTCAGAGGTTGCCGGGGAAGCTCGCGAGAGCGTTCCTCGACAACGCGACCGATTCCAGCGGCTCTGGTCACCTCTTCGCGCGCCTTTTGGCCCTGTCGGGTGAGCAAACGACCCTCGGCTGGAGCCTCCACCGTGACCAGCTCACTTCGCGGGGGGCAGCCGAGGGATGCGAAGCCATTCTCGGAACGTCATGGCCATTGCCGTCCCGAGCAGGATAGGCACCAGGACGATGAACCAGAGGCCGAGCAGACCCGTCACGAGGGCTGACCCTGCGGGCCATCTCGTCCGGGTGAGAAGGTCGCGCTCCCACGCTGGGCGTACCGCCCTTCCAGCTCACGCGGCCAGGCGAGGAGAGCCTCGGGCAGGTGCTCGGCGATCGCTAGCGGTTCCCCTCGTTAGTTCGTCGGGGGTCAGGTCCAGGCGCTGATATCAGTGAGGTAGAGGCCGCACGCGCAGTCCAGGGCGTCTTCGGCGGTGCCTGCCCCGCTGCCGTTGGGTAGGTAGTTCGGTTCGTAGTCGTCGTGGCTTGCGCGGTAGATCGCGAAGCCCCAGTTGTTCGCGTAGCCGGCGTCGCGAAGTCGGCAGAGCGGGAGTTCCTCACCGTTGGTGAGGTGGCCGGTGACGTAGGCGAACCCGGCGCGTTGTTTGACGCTGACGCGTTCCAGGGTCGGCCAGCGCTCCCGGCCGCGGGCCGCGAGGCGTTGTTGTAGGGACGTCATGGTGGATTCCGGGACCTTCGCCATACCCGTCATCCTCTCGCCCCGACGTGGCTGCGCAGCATCGCCGCTCATTGGGTGCCGTCGGCGTGTCAGCATCATTAATGCGTTTATATATACGAAAGTGAACATGACGCGCAAAGACATTCAAAGCAGGTCTCAGAGTGCTGTCCGGATCATTCTCACGTCGCTGGAAGGGAAGGCTCTGAATGGCCGAGTTGGTCGGGCCAGGACGGAGCCGCGGGACGTGTTGCGCGCCCGGATCGTGCTGGCTGCCGCCGATCAGGTGCCGAACGCCCAGATCGCCGCGGACCTGAGCATCTCCCAGGACACCGTCCGTAAGTGGCGGGGCCGGTTCGCCACCAGCCGCGTCGACGGGCTGAAGGACCTGCCTCGCAGCGGACGCCCCCGCGTGTTCGGCGAGGCAGTGGAGGCCGAGATCAAGTCGCTTGCATGTGCCCTGCCCGCCGAACGTGACGTTCCCCTGTCGCGTTGGAGCGCAACGGAACTGGCCACCGAGGCCACCGCCCGCGACATCGTGACCTCAGCCCTGCATGCACCGTCTGCCAGCACGATCAGCCGCTGGTTGTACGCGGACGCGATCAAGCCTTGGCAGTACCGGTCGTGGATCTTTCCCCGAGACCCCGAGTTCGGCCCCAAGGCCGGCCGGGTGCTGGACCTGTTCGAGCGACGCTGGAAGGGCCGCCGACTCCACGACGACGAGTACGTCATCAGCTCCGATGAGAAGTCCCAACTCCAGGCCCTCCGGCGGCGCCATCCCGACCTGCCCCCGGCCCCCGGCCGGGTCTGCAGGCAGGAGTTGGAAAACGCCCGCGGCGGGACGTTGGCCTACCTCGCCGCCTACGACGTGCACTACGGGAACGTGATAGGCAGGCATCCGCGCCCCCAAAACCGGAATCGTGCCGTTCGCCGAGTTGGTCGAAACGGTCATGACCAGCCAGCCCTACGCTTCCGCCCGCCGCGTGTTCTGGGTCGTTGACAACGGCTCGCCCCACAACAGCGCCATATCCGTTCAACGGATGCACGACGCTTGGCCCACCGCGCAGCTCGTGCACCTACCCGTGCACGCGAGCTGGCACAACCCCGTGGAGATCTTCTTCTCCATCGTGCAACGCAAGATCATCAAGCCGCAGAACTTCCCGAACCTTGACGTACTCGCACAGCGGCCACTGGCCTTCCAGGACCGCTACAACCTCAGCGCCGAACCCTTCAGATGGCGCTACTGAGCCGCCGCCGACCTGAGCACCTGGGCCCAAGCGCTCTGCTTCACCGGCGAGCTACGCAAGGTCGAACCCAAGCGGCTGCGCTACCGCGTGCTCCACATC
>JAYTHM010000575.1:0-2715 GCA_043732645.1 Frankiales bacterium | reverse complement strand
GCTGGGCATACCGGGCGACCGCATCCCGCACCCCGGACACCAAGGGCTCGCCGCTGGCCCCGAGCTCGCCTCCGAGCCGGCCGAGCCCGGGGTTGAGGGCATTGCAGAGCCCGGCGACGACCTGGCCGATCGTGCGGCCCGCCTCCCGCAGGATCCTGGTGGACACCGGGTCTTGGGGAGTCCCTGTCAGCGGCCCGGCCGAACCTGGGCGCGCGAGCCCGAGCTGGCGGCGTACCTGCCCGACCGAGACCACCGTCTCGAGGCAGCCGCGGTTGCCGCAGCGGCACCACTCGGCGGCGCCCGGCACCTGGGTGCGCCCGATTTCGCCCGCCAGCCCGGTCGCGCCCCGATAGGACCGGCCGCCCAGGACGAGCCCGGCGCCGATGCCGTGGCTGGCCTTGACGTACAGCACGTCCGCATGTCCCCGGGCCGCGCCAAAACGCAGCTCGCCCAGGGCGCCGCGGTCGACCGGGCCGGGGAGTCCGACCGCGGCGCCCCGGACGTCGGAACGATCCAGACCCAGCCGGGTCAGCAGGACGGCGACCATGCGCCCGGCTGCGTCCAGCGCGCCGAGGGCCTCGCGGTCGACGTCGGCCTCCTGTCGCTGGGAGGCGAGCAGCCTGCCCCTCCCACCTCGCGACAGCTGCCGCGAGGTGGGAGTGGCCGAGGTCGAGCCCGACGACCACGCCATCGGGCGGGGTGGGCACCAGTAGGGGGGGCGCATACGGCGTCCCCGGGACGGCGGCAGGGGCGACCTCCTGCGTCGGCCGCTGGCGAGCAAGCCGAGCGCGGTGAGCATCTGCTGCTGGCTGCGCTGCCTTCGGGCGGAGGAGTCCATACGTGGAAGGCTAGGAAATTCAACCTGTGACTGGAGGGACGATACGGTACATCTGAGGCTTGACGCGAGGAAAGACCGGGCTTAGCGTCCGGCGGACCGTGACCGGTGTCACTGTCACATCGACGCCGTGTCGACGTCGCTAGCGCCCGACAGGGCGCTGGCGATCCATGACGTTATGGAGTCCCATGCCTGGCACCTCCGCCCGCCGACCTGTGGTGCTGCTCGCCGCCATCCCGCTGCTGGCACCCGCCGCCCTGCTCGGTACGTCGGGCAGCGTGTCCGCCGCCGTTCCCGGTGCCGCCCTCGGAGCGCCGGGGGCGCTGTCGCACTTCGACCTGGCCCGCAAGGACTGCGTCGGCACCGCACGTGGCACTGCCTCGAAGGTGTGGTTCACGGTGGCGGGCGGCGTCCTGTCCGACGTCTACGAGCCGACGGTAGACACCACCAACGTCGAGACGATGCAGTTCGTCGTCACCGATGGCCGCACGTTCAGCGACCTGCAGACTCGCGACGCCACCTACACCGTGGCCGCCGACAGCACCGGCATGGCCTGCACGGTGACCACGACGGCGCGCAGCGGGGTGTGGCAGTTGGTCAGCACCTTCGTGACCGACCCGGCCCGCGACACGGTCCTGGTCGGGGTGCGGCTGCACGGGCTCACCGTCCCCACCGAGTCGCTGCACCTGTACGACCGGCTCGACCCGACGGTCGGCGGGCACGGTGGAGGCGGCACCGACAACGCGGGGGCCGACAACGCGACGACCGACGCCGCGACCGGCGCCCTGGTAGCGAGCGACCCCACGACCGCCACCGCGGCTATCCACCGCGACTATGCCGTGCCGACCTCGCTGGCCCTGCGGGCCGACCGGCCGTTCCTGTCGAGCAGCAACGGCTACGTCGGCACGCCAAGCGACGGGCTGACGCAGCTCGACGCCGGCCACCGGCTGACCGCCCCGACGGCCGCAGCCCCGAACGGCAATGTCGTCAGCACCGCAGAGCTCGCGTTGCGCGGCGGTCGGGCGACCGTCGCGCTGGGCTTCGGCCGCACCCCAGCGGACGCGGTCGCCACGGCCGGGGCCTCGCTGTCGCGGAACGTCGCGGCGGTCGTCCAGGCCTACGAGCAGGGCTGGCGCAGTTATGACGCCGGTCTGCGCCGGCCACCAGCCGACCTGCCCGGCCTGTCGGCCGAGCGCGTTGCCCGCCTGCGCCAGGCGTACTACCTGAGCGTCAACGTCGTGAAGGCGAGCGAGGACAAGACCTTCCCGGGCGCCGTCGTGGCGGGGCTCGCCTCGCCATGGGGGCAGGCGGTGTCCGCCGGCACGCTCCAGGGGGGGCGCGCCCCTTACTTCGGGTCTTATCGAGAGGTCTTCAGCCGCGACCTCTACGAGGCCTTCACCGCGCTGTTGGCCGCCGGTGACCAAGACACCGCGCAGGCCACGACGCGGTTCCTGCTGGAGCGCCAGCAGCTGGCCGACGGCCGACTCCCGCGGAACAGTCTGCTCAACGGGCAGGCGGCTCCCGACACCGGCGGGGACCAGCTCGACGAGACTGCCTACCCGATCCTGATGGCCCTGCAGTCCGGCCTCGCCGGCGACGGTGCGCTCTATCGCGACCACATCCGCAAGGCGGCCGACTTCGTCGTGGCCCACGGCCCGGCCTTCGGGTCCGAGCGCTGGGAGGAGCAGAGCGGCTACTCGCCGTCGACCATCGCCGCCGAAATCGCCGGCCTCGTCGCCGCCGGCCGGATCGCCGCCGTGCAGGGCGATCCCGACCGCTCCCGGCTCTACCTCGCGACCGCCGACCACTTCCAGCGCTCGATCAAGGGCTGGACCGTCACCACCACCGGACCATACGCAACCAACCGCTACTTCCTGCGC
>JAYTHM010000574.1:0-2716 GCA_043732645.1 Frankiales bacterium | reverse complement strand
AGGACCGACGGCAGGGACCGGCTCAGCCAGAGCTGCTCGGTCCAGAGCACCGACCCGGCGAGGTAGTGCTCACGCTGGGCGACGCGCAGCCAGCGGGGGGCTCCGGCGACGGCTGCTGCGATGCACAGCAGCTGGATCAGCACGCTCACAAGGCCCGGGCCAGCAGCTCGTACAGCCCCGCGTCGAGCAGGTGGCCGCTCGTCTCGGAGACACTCATCGTCCCGTGCGCCAGGAACCGGCAGGCCTCGCGCGCCATGCCCAACGGTGCGGCGGTGTCCGACGCCCCCCACACCAGCTCCACGGGAGCCTGGATGCCCAGCAGCTGCTCGCGATAGTCCTCGTTGATCAGCCGCACCAGCGTGTCGCGCATCACGCCGGTCGCGTTTCGGTAGTCCGCGGAGCCGCGCGCCCGCCGCTGCCGCTCCATCCTGTCCTCGGACAACAGCCCGACCTGGTGGGCCTTCTTGGCCAGCCGGAACGCGAGCGGCGCCTTGGACGTGGACGTGGATCGCAGCAGTGGGACACCTGTGAGGACCACCTTCGAGACCAGCGAAGGCCACCCAGCCGCCAGGTGTACGGCGATCCGCCCGCCAAAGGAGTGGCCCGCCACAGTCCAGCCACCGCCCGCGAGCACGGGCGCGAGCAGCTCGGCGTAGTCCCGCGAGCCCCAGGCGGTGGCCGGCTCCGGGGAGGCACCGAAGCCGGGCAGGTCGACGGCGAGGGCGGCTACCCCGGCGAGTGCGGGCAGCCAGTCGGCGCGGGTCCGTCCCCACCCGTGCAGGGCGAGCACATGGGGGTCGTCGCCGGTCTTCTCGGCCAGCACCGCACCGTCGAGCAGGGCGGTCAGCGCCACCTCAGCCGCCGCGTCTTTTCGCGTTGCCGACGAGGGTCGCGTAAACCTCGCTGAGGTCCAGGCCCGCGCTGGTGAGCGCCAGCGGGAAGGTGGACGTCTCGGTGAGCCCTGGCGTGACCGCCGCCTCGAGGACCTGCGGCACACCGTCGGTCCCGACGATCACGTCGACCCGCGACAGGTCGCGGAGCCCCAGCAGGCTGTGGACCCGCTCGGCGACGGCCCGGACCGCGGGCACGTCCACCCGCGGGTCGTCGTCGTTCAGCGAGGTGTAGCGGACGTTGGACGAGGCGTCGTACCGGGCCTGGTAGTCATAGACGGTGCCTTCGGGCAGCTCGATGAGCATCGGTGCCAGCGCCTTCGGGCCCTCGCCGAGGTCGAGGACCGGGATGGTCACCTCGTGGCCGGCGACGTAGGCCTCGAGCAGGACGTCGGGCGCGTAGGCATAGGCCTGGACGAGCGCCCCCGGTAGGTCTTTCTCCTCGCGGACGACGGTCACCCCGAGGGAGGAGCCACCGGTGACCGGCTTGACGACCAGCGGCAGCCCGATCACGGAGTCAACCAGGTGGTAGAGGTTCTCCGGGCCGACCTCGCGAAAGATCGTGCTGGGCAGGGTCACCCATGCGGGCGTGAAGATGCCGGCCTCCACCATCCGGGTCTTGGCGATGGCCTTGTCGTAGGCGCCCCGGCAGGCGCCGGCCGTCGACCCGACGTACGGCAGCCCGGCCAGCTCGAGCAGGGCCTGGACCGTGCCGTTCTCGCCCGACCCGCCGTGCAGCGCGACGAACGCGACGTCGGCGTCGCGGTCCGAGAGCAGTCCGACGAAGCGCTCGTCGACGTCCCAGTGGTCGACGTCGAGCCCAGCCTTGACGAGCTGCTCGGCAAGCCGGCGCCCGGAGCGTACGGAGACGTCCCGCTCGTGGGAGAGCCCACCGGAGATGACCGCTACCTGATGCACGCCGACAGGCTAATGGGCGCTACCCGCCGCGACGAGCGCCTTCCACGTCAGGACAGACCCCCGAAGAACTCGGAGTTGGTGAGGTTGTTGGGCGTCGGCGCGCCGCCACAGCCCTTGTTCGGCCTGCACACTTCGCGCCAAACGGGACGGCAGCGGTGATGTCAGACACCGGCCAGTTGCTTTCCGTGCATCCGCCGGCAGGTCTAGGCTGCCCGCGAAGGCCGATCTCCTGGGGGTTTGCACATGGCCGAGTTCGACATCAACAAGGTGCAGGGCAATGACCGGTTCATCGCCGGCGGAGCCGTCTTGCTGCTCGTCGTGAGCTTCTTCCCGTGGTACGGCGTCTCCTACAACGGAGACAGCGCCGTCAAGGGCCTGGGCGGCGGCAGCGCGAGCGCCTGGCACGCCTACGGCTGGAACAAGGTCGCGATCCTGCTGGCCGTGATCGCCGGGGGCGTGGTCATCGCCCGGCTCATGGGAGCCCTGGACAGCGTCCAGCTCCCGGCCGGCATCAACCTGATCACCCTCGCGGTCTCAGCTCTTGCCACGCTGATCTTGCTGCTGCGCTTCTCCACGGCCTTCAAGAGCTTCGGTGGCTTCCACGGCCACCCCAGCTTCGGGTGGTACCTCGGCATCATGATCTCAGGGGCGATGACCTACTTCGCGTTCCTGAACTTCAAGCGCTCCGGTGAGCAGTTGCCGTCCAAGCCGGCCTCGAAACCGCCCGCTCCCGGCAACCCGCCCGGCGTCTGAACCGCACCTTCGAGACGGAGGCCACCTGCAGCGCTGGGCCGCAGGCGGTGTTCGCGCTGCTGGCTGACGGGGCCCGCTGGTCGGACTGGGCCGGTCCGTTCGTCCCCCGATCGTCCTGGCAAGTCCCAGGCGACCCGGTCGGGTCGGTCGGGGCA